>JAAFGU010000088.1:0-12894 GCA_010365205.1 Aromatoleum sp.
GCTCGACCTCGCCGCGTCGACCGACGGCGCCGCCGGCGTCATCGCCGACTCGGGATTCACGACGCTCGCCGACGTCATCGCCGAGAACTATTTCCCTGCCGGCCCGCTGCTGACGCAACGGTTCGATGCGCTGTCGCGCGTCCCCGAACTCAAGATGCCGGCGCTGTTCATCCACGGCACCGCGGACCGGTTAGTGCCGGCTACGATGAGCCGCCGTCTTTACGCGGCTGCGACCCAACCCAAGCGCCTGCTGATGATCGAGGGCGCGTCGCACAGCAACTATGTCGGCGTCGGACTCGAAGAGTATCGGCGCGGCGTCGACGAATTCGTCGGCGTCGCACGCGAGGCAATGCGGGCGCGCAGCGCGGCGCTTGCACGAGGCTGACGGACTTCTGCGGCCCGCCTCGGCCGGGCGATACCGGATCGGACGCCGAGTCGCGGAATTGCGCGACGCACGAGCGCGGCGTCAACTGGACGATCTGCGGCGCGACCCTGTGTCCGCCCGCCCGCGCTATCGTCGGATGAACTGCTCGCGGTAGTACCGCAGCTCGACGATCGACTCGTAGACGTCGGCGAGCGCCTCGTGCTTGCCTTCCTTGGGAATCCCCTTCATCAGCTCGGGTTTCCAGCGGCGGCAAAGCTCCTTCAGCGTCGACACGTCGAGATTCCGATAGTGAAAATAGTCCTCCAGCGCCGGCATCCACCGCGCGAGAAAACGGCGGTCCTGGCAGATCGAGTTGCCGCACATCGGCGAGGCCTTCTCCGGCACGTGTTCGCGCAGGAACGCGAGCGCCTGCGTCTGGACCGCCGCCTCGCCGAGCACCGAGGCCTTCACCTTGTCGACGAGCCCGGAGCGCCCGTGCGTGCCCTGGTTCCACGCGTCCATTCCGGCGAGCACCGCGTCGGACTGGTGGATCACCCACACCGGCGCCTCGGCGATGGTGTTGAGGTCGCTGTCGGTGGCGACGAGCGCGACCTCGATGATGCGGTCGCTGTCGGGCTTGAGTCCCGTCATCTCCATGTCGATCCAGATGAGGCAGCCGGCGTCTTGGGGCATGTTGAATTCACGTAGAATGGGATGTCCATTCTCGCACATCGTCGCGCCCTGCCCGCCCTCGACTACAGTCTCCGCGTGCCCGACCTTCCCTTGACCGCCCCGACCTTCACCGCGATCTTTTTCGCCGCACTTGCGATCACGCTTGCGCTGCGGCTCTGGCTTGCGTGGCGTCACGCGACCCACGTGATGGCTCATCGCACCGCGGTGCCATCGGCGTTCGCCGGGCGCGTCGGCCTCTCCGCGCATCAGAAGGCGGCCGACTACACGATCGCGCGCACGCGGTTCGGCGTCGTCGAGACGCTGATCGACACCGGGATGCTGCTCGCGCTGACCTTGGTCGGCGGACTGGCCGTTCTGGTCGCGTGGACTGGTTCATTCGCGCTCGGTCCGCTCGCGCAGGACCTGTTGCTGATCGTCGCCGTCGGCGTCGTCACCGGCCTCGTCGGCGTGCCGCTGTCGTACTGGCAGACGTTCGTCATCGAGGCTCGCTTCGGATTCAACAAGTCGACGCTGCGGCTGTGGCTGACCGATCTTGTCAAGGGCACGCTCGTCGGCGCCGCGCTGGGGCTGCCGCTGGCCGCCGTCGTGCTCTGGCTGATGCGCGCGGCCGGCCCGTTTTGGTGGCTGTGGGCATGGGCCGTCTGGATCGGCTTTCAGTTCCTGGTGTTAGCACTTTACCCGACGGTAATCGCGCCGCTGTTCAACAAGTTCTCGCCGCTGCCGGCAGGCGCCGCGCGCGAGAAGATCGAAGCGCTGCTCGCGCGCTGCGGCTTCGCCGCCCGCGGCCTGTACGTGATGGACGGCTCACGCCGATCGAGTCATGGCAATGCGTTCTTCACCGGTTTCGGAAGGGCACGCCGGATCGTGCTCTTCGACACGCTGCTGGAGCGTCTCGCGCCCGATGAAATCGAGGCCGTGCTCGCACACGAACTCGGCCACTACAAGCGCCGCCACGTGCTGAAGCGGATGGCGTGGATGGGCGCGGTTTCGCTCGCCTTCCTCGCGCTCCTCGCATGGCTGATGGTGTCGCCTTGGTTCTACACGGGCCTGGGCGTTCCTCCGCAAATCGGCCGGCCGGGCGTCGCGCTGATCCTCTTCTTTATCGCGCTGCCGGTGTTCACGTTCGTGTTCGGGCCTTTGTCGTCGCTGTATTCGCGGCGGCACGAATTCGAGGCCGACGCGTTCGCGGCGGAGCAGGCCTCGGCCGCGGCGCTCGTGCACGCGCTGGTCAAGCTGTACGAGGACAACGCGGCGACGCTGACGCCGGATCCGCTGCATTCGGCGTTCTACGACTCGCATCCGCCGGCGGCCGTGCGCGTCGCGAGACTGCAGGCGGCGCCGGCACCCGCCGTCTGACGATCGGGAGGCTTCGATGCACACCAGCCTGAAGAGCTTTCTGGCGTCCGCCGTCGCCGTCGGCGCGCTCGCCGCCACGTCGGCGTCTGCGCAACAACCCCAGGTCGCCGCCAATGCCGCCGCCGGCAAGCAGCTGCACGACAAGGATTGCGTCGCCTGCCACGCCCGCCGCTTCGATGGCGACGCGACGAAGATCTACCTGCGCGCCGACCGCCGCGTAAACACGCCGGCGCAGCTGCGGGCGCAGGTGGCCTATTGCAACACCGAGCTCGGCGCCGGCTATTTCCCCGAAGACGAAGAGCATCTGGCCGCGTACCTGAACCTGCAGTACTACAAGTTCAAGCCATGAACTCCTCCACTCCATCCGCGGCGCCAACCCGGCTCGCCGCGCTCGCCGCCCTGTACTGCAATCCCGGCGCGCCGCGCCTGGGCGCTACGGAACTCAAAACCGAACTCGGCGCGCTCTCGGGCTGGACCCTCACTGCGGGAAAGATCGAAAAGACGTTCCGCTTCGCGAACTGGTACGAGACGATCGCGTTCGTGAACGCGGTCGCGTGGATAGCGAACCGGCAGGACCACCACCCGGACCTGTCGGCCCACTACGATCACTGCGATGTCGCGTGGTCGACGCACGACGCCGGCGGCATTACCCTCAACGATTGCATCTGCGCGGCGCGTGTGGAGCAGCTTCTCGCGTGAGCCGCACCGCCCAGCGCGAGGCTCCAGCGGCGCCGGCATCGGGCGTACTGCTGGACGGGCTGGTCGTTGCCAGCCACCGCCGCCATTTTGCGGTCCGGCTCGACGACGGCGAGTCGCTCGAATGCGTGCTCAAGGGCCGGTCGATGACGCTTGCCTGCGGCGATCGAGTCCGCATCGCGCGCATGGCCGGCGGCGGCTCGATCGAGGAGGTCGCGCCGCGATCGACGCTGTTCTACCGCTCGGATGCCTTCAAGGAAAAACTGATCGCGGCGAACGTCACGCAGGTCGTCGGCGTCGTCGCGCCCGACCTGTCGGTGGACGAGGAGCTCGTCACCCGCTGGATCGTCGCCGCCGAGGTGCACGATTGCCGGTTCGTGCTTGCGGCCAACAAGTCCGACAAGCCGGATTTCGACGCCCTGCTGGCGCGGCTCGCACCGTACGCGGCGCTCGGCTACACCGTCGTGCCGCTGTCGGCGAAGCGCGACGTGTCGCCAATTCTCCCGTGGCTCGCCGGACAGCGCAGTGTGCTGATCGGCCAGTCGGGGATGGGCAAGTCGACGATCCTCAACGCGGTCACGCCGTCCGCCGGCGCGAAGACCGCCGAGATTTCCGAGGCGCTCGCCACCGGCCGGCATACCACGACACACTCGACGCTTTACCCATTGCCCGATGTGTTGGGCGGCGGATGGGTCGTCGACTCGCCGGGAATGAAGGCTTTTGGCCTCGCACACGTGGCACCCGACGCGCTCGAACATGCTTTCCCCGAATTGCGGCCGCTCATCGGCCACTGTCGTTTTCGCGATTGCCGCCACGACCGCGAGCCCGGCTGCGCGGTGCAGGCCGCCGTCGAACGCGGGGCCGTCGCGCCGCATCGCGTGGCGCTGCTCCATGCACTGATCGCGGACAGCAAGGCGGCACGGGTTCGTGGACGGTAGCGGAACATCCCTTCGGTGCTGGTGAATCCGGCCTTACATTTGCGAAGTGTCCCTGCACGCAGGGCTGATTTTCCCGGCACTGCTTACGCGGCTCGTCCAATTTTTCAATCGCGGGACCCACGCTCCGTCAATCCGATGATCGACCGAATGAAACCTGACGCCCCGGCGGCACCGCCGCGGAACTTTGGGCGACACCGCCAAAAGCTCGAGGCGGACCCGCGCAGCCGCGACACCCGCCGGCCGAAACCGGCGTCGGCTATCGTTTTCAGACCTGAGACCCGATGAAGACCAAGGCGCACCCGCCTTCAGGCCGCGCGCGGCAGCGCCGCTCCCGCCTTTCGACGCTGACCCTCGCCGCGCTGGGCGTGGTCTACGGCGATATCGGCACCAGCCCGCTGTATGCGCTGAAGGAAGTCTTCGGCGGGAGCCACCATCCGGTCCCGATCAATGAAGCCAACGTGGTGGGCATCCTGTCGCTCGTATTCTGGTCGCTGATGCTGGTGGTGTCGGTGAAGTACATCGGGTTTATCATGCGCGCCGACAACAAGGGCGAAGGCGGAATCATGGCGCTGATGGCGCTGGTGCTGCGCGAGGAGCACGACAAGTCGCGCGCGCGCGTGCTGATGCTGATGGGACTGTTCGGCGCGGCGCTGTTCTACGGCGACGGCATGATCACGCCGGCGATCTCGGTGCTGTCGGCCGTCGAAGGTCTCGAGGTGGCCACGCCTGCGTTGAAGCCCTACGTCATTCCGGTCACGCTCGCCGTGCTGGCGTTGCTTTTCTTCTATCAGAAGCGAGGCACCGCGAGCGTCGGCGCGCTGTTCGGTCCGATCATGGTCGTGTGGTTCATCGTGCTGGCGGCACTCGGCATCGCCGCAATCGCCAAGGCGCCGCAGGTGCTCGGAGCGCTGAGTCCGATGCCGGCGGTCGCGTTCCTCGGCACCCATCCGGCGCTGGCGTTCTTCTCGCTGGGCGCCGTCGTGCTCGCCGTCACCGGCGCCGAGGCGCTGTATGCGGACATGGGCCATTTCGGGGCCCTGCCGGTGCGCCTCGCCTGGTCCGGCCTCGTGCTTCCCGCGCTGGCGCTCAACTATTTCGGACAAGGGGCTCTGCTGATCGCGAATCCGGCGGCGATCGAGAATCCATTCTACCGGCTCGCGCCGGAGTGGATGCTCTATCCGCTGGTCGCGCTGTCGACGGTGGCGACGATCATCGCGTCGCAGGCAGTCATTTCCGGCGCGTTCTCGCTCACGCAGCAGGCGATCCAGTTGGGCTATGCGCCGCGAATGGACGTCCGCCACACGTCGAGCCACGAAATGGGGCAGGTCTTTCTCCCCAACGTCAATCGGACCTTGTTCGTCGGCGTCGCCGCGCTGGTGGTGGGATTCGGTTCGTCGACCAATCTCGCCGCGGCGTACGGGATCGCGGTCACCGGCACGATGGCCATTACCACCGTTCTCGCGTTCGTCGTCGCCCGCAGGATGTGGCGGTGGAGCCTGCCGGCGAGCATCGCGCTGTTCGGCGTTTTCCTTTCCGTCGACGTCGCGTTCTTCAGCGCCAACGTCCTCAAGATCGTCGAGGGCGGCTGGTTCCCGCTGGCGTTCGCGCTTGTCGTGTTTCTCTTCATGTCGACATGGAAACGGGGGCGCGATCTGCTCGATACGCGGCTCGAGGCCGATTCGATGCCGCTGCCCGATTTCGTGCAGAGTGCATCGCTTGAATGCACGAAGGTGCCGGGCACCGCCGTGTTCATGACCTCGAATCCGGCGGCCGTTCCGCACGCGCTGCTGCACAGCATGAAGCACTACAAGAGCCTGCACGAACGGGTGGCGCTGCTCACCGCCGTCACGCTGGACGTCCCGCATGTGCCGCTCGCGCAGCGCGTGGCCGTCGAACCGATCAATGCGCAGTTCTATCGCGTGAAGGTGTTCTTCGGATTCATGGACACGCCCGATCTGCCGGAGGCCCTCGAATGGTGCGCCGAACAGGGGCTCCGGATCGACATGATGGACACGTCGTTTTTCCTCGGCCGCGAGACGCTGATTCCGAAAATCGAGTCGGACATGGCTCTATGGCGCGAAAAATTGTTCATCGCGATGTACCGGAACGCCGGCGATGTCGCCGCCTATTTCGGCTTACCGCCCAATCGCGTGGTCGAGCTGGGATCGCAGGTCGTGCTGTAGGCGCGGCGCTTGCCCGTCACGGCGCCCGGTTCGCGAGCGTCAGCAGCAGGAGCAGCAACAGCCAGAGCACGAGCGCGCGCCATACCAAGCCAACGGCGCTGGGCAGCACGTCGGCATCGGCTTCGGCGCCCATCCCGAGTTCCGGTCGGAAGTCGGGCTCCCCGCCCGGCACCGGCAGCGGACCTCCGATGACGACGCCGAGCGCACCGGCGCCGCTCGCCAGCACGATGCCCGCAAGCTGACCGCCCTCCTGGTCGACCCAGCTTTTCGCCTGGGTTCGCCAGCAATACGCCGCGTCCTCGAAATCGCCGACGACCGCGAAAGAGAGCGCGGTCAGACGCACCGGAATCCAGTCGAGCAGCCACAAAAGCTGCCGCGCCGGCCGGCCGAATGCCTCGCGGGCGCGGACGATCGGCGTCACGTCGCCACCGCGGGTATCACCCTTCCACTCGTGGGCCAGCAGCGCTGCGGTGCGGTACAGCACCGCACCGGCCGGCCCCGGCAAAACGATGAACCAGAACAGTGTCGCGAACACCTGCCGATAGGAATCGATCAGCCCGCGCTCGATCGCGATCTTGGCGACCTCCGAGCTCGACAGGTCTGTCGTCGTGCCGCCGCGCCAATTGGCGAGCGCGCGCCGTGCGGCGCCGATGTCGCCGCTCTTCAGCGCCGCCGCGACGCCCGAAAACGCGTGGCTGAAGCGGCGAAAGCCCATCAGCAAATACAGCACCGCGATGTTCCAGACGAGTCCCAGCAGCGGATGCAGTTCGGCCAGCGCCCAGAACAACAGCGCGGCGATCAACACGGGGGGCATCAGCCCGGCGATCGCCGCGAACATCCCCTGCCGGGCAGTGCCGCCGTTGAGGCGGCGCTCGAGCGCACGCGCGTAACGGACAAACGCGCGTTCCAGCGCGACGCGCCAGCGGAACGCGCGCCACTGTTCGAGCGCGAGCGCGGCGAGAACGGCGATGAAGTTCATGCCGTCAGTTCTCCTTCAGGAATTCCCTGCTGACGTCCGTGAACAGAGGCGTGTCCGCATCGCCGAGCCACTCGAACACCACCATCTCGCGCGACACGATCCGCGCTCCTTCCTGTCGCATCCGGGCAAGTGCCAGCTCGCGGTCCGATTCGCGCCGCGAGCCAACGCAATCGGCGACAACGTAGACTTCCTTGCCCTCCTCCATCAGTTCGAGTGCAGTCTGCAGCAGGCAAACATGCGTCTCGATGCCGGCGATGACGATCTGCGGCCGGTCGGCGCCCGGCAGCGGCGGCAGGCACCGCGCAGCGACGCAGGAAAAGTGATTCTTGGCGGCGATCGCGCCCTTCGGCAGCAGTGCCTTGATCGCCGGCGTCGTGCGGCCCAGCCCTTTCGGGTATTGCTCGACCGCCGCGACCGGCACACCGATCTTCTGTGCCGCCCGAATCAGCCAGACGACGTTCGCCGTGACGTGCGCGTGGTCATGGATCGCGGGCAGCATCCTTTCCTGCATGTCGAGGACCAGCAGCATGGAGCGGGGCGCATCGATCAGCATTGCGGACTCGTCATGTTTTCAGTTCCTCGCGATCGCGATACTGTTCGAGCGCCTCGGGATTTGCCAGCGCCTCGATGTTCTTTACCGGCAGGCCGTCGACGACGTTGCGCACGGCGAGCTCGACGATCTTGTTGCTCTTCGTCCGCGGAATGTCGGTGACCTGGACCACCTTGGTCGGGACGTGGCGCGGGGTCGTATTGACGCGGATGTGCTGCCTGATCTTGTCGATCAGCGCGGCGTCCAGCGTGAGGCCATCGCGCAGGCGGACGAACAGCACGACGCGGACGTCGCCGACCTCGCCCGGCGGCCAATCCTGCCCGATGACCAGGCTCTCGACGACCTCGTCGAGCTGCTCGACCTGACGGTAAATTTCGGCGGTACCGATCCGTACGCCGCCGGGATTCAGCGTCGCGTCGGAGCGGCCGTGGAAGATCATTCCGTCGTGCTCGGTCAGCTCGACGTAATCGCCGTGGCACCAGACATCGGGAAATCGCTCGAAGTAAGCAGCGCGGTACTTCGCACCGTCCGGATCGTTCCAGAAACCGGTCGGCATCGATGGAAATGGCGCAGTGCAGACGAGTTCGCCGCGCATTTTGCTGCCCGCGGGAATCGGCTTGCCGTCGGCGTCGAACACGTCGACACGGCAAGCCCCAGGCCGCGGCACTGGAGCTCGCCCCGCCACACCGGGAGCGTCGGATTGCCCAGCACGAAGCAGGAAACGATGTCGGTGCCCCCGGAAATCGACGATAGACAAAGGTCCGCCTTGATGCACTGGTAAACGTAATCGAAGCTCTCCGGCGTGAGCGGGCTGCCCGTCGAGTACAGCGTGCGCAAGTGCGGCAGGTCGTAGTCCTTGCTTGGCACCACCGCGATCTTCTTCGCCGCGTCGATATACTTGGCGGAGGTGCCGAAATGCGTGATCCGCTCGGCCTCCGCGAAATCCCACAGCACTCTGCCACGATCGATGAACGGCGAGCCGTCGTACAGCAGCAGCGTCGCCCCGGCGCCCAGGCCGGACGCCAACCAGTTCCACATCATCCAGCCGCAGGTGGTGAAGTAAAAAAGGCGGTCGCCGCGCTTCAGGTCGCCGTGAAGCACGTGCTC
Source organism: Aromatoleum sp. (assembly GCA_010365205.1). GTDB lineage: Bacteria > Pseudomonadota > Gammaproteobacteria > Burkholderiales > Casimicrobiaceae > CAIWHR01. The sequence continues at coordinate 8,867 of JAAFGU010000088.1, forward strand.
TTTCAGGTGCTGCAGCAGCGTCCCGCCGGCGCCGTGGACGATGCACTTCGGGACGCCCGTCGTCCCCGACGAATACAAGACGTAGAGCGGATGATCGAACGGGAGCCGCACGTACTCGATCGGGCGCGCCGAGTGCGGCGCCAGAAACGCGTCCCATGACTGCGCCGCGCGGACGCTGGCGAGGTCGTCGGAAGCGCCCGCCGATTGCTGCAGATACGGAATCACGACCACGTGCTCGACGCTCGGCAGGCGGGCGACGATTTCGCCGACCTTGTCGAGTATCGGCAACGCCTTGCCGTTGTACCAGTAGCCATCCACGGTGAACAGCACGCGGGGCGCGATCTGGGTGAAGCGATCGAGCACGCCCTGCACGCCGAAATCGGGCGAGCACGACGACCAGATCGCGCCGCGGCTCGCGCTGCCGAGCATCGCAACGATCGCCTCCGGCAGGTTCGGGATGTACGCGGCGATGCGGTCGCCGGTCGCGATGCCGGCGGCGTCTAGCGCCGCGGCCACGCGCGACACCGACGCCATGAGCTCTGCGTGCGAGAGGCGGCGCTCGACCTTGTCCTCGCCGCGAAAGATCAGCGCATCGGCGGTATCGCCGGCAGCCGAGCGCGCGAGAAGATTCTCGGCGAAATTGAGCGTTGCGTCGGGAAACCATCGCGCGCCGGGCATTCGCTCCGGATCGATCACGGTGCGCTCGCCGCGCTCGCCGATGATGCCGGTAAAGTCCCAGACGGCGCGCCAGAATGCTTCCCGGTGCTCGATCGACCAGCGCCACAGTGCGTGGTAGTCGGGAAGCGCGACGCCGAACTCGGCGCGGATCCTGCGCGTGAACGCGGTGATGCTCGCATGCTCGATGCGCTCGGAGGACGGCTGCCAAAGCAACGGGGTCGTCGTCATGGCGTCAGTCGAGATCGGTCAGGGGGACGGAACGCTCGACCGGCTTCGCCGTGGCAGCGCGCAGCGGCGCCGTGACCACGTCGGGCAGCGGCGCCGACCGTCCGGTCGCGAGATCGATCCAGACGATCTTGGCCGCGCCCTCGGCATATTTCTTTCCGCCCATCAACAGGTCGTAGAAACTGCCGATGCTGGTGCGGCCGGGGTCGCCCACGTACATCCGCACCTCGACTTCGCCCGGGTAGACGAGGGGCACCAGGAACGTGCAGCTCGCATTGACGATGACCGGGCCGAAGCCCTTATGGGACTCCCAATCCGCTCGGACCGAAATGAGCCACTCGATGCGCGCCTGCTCCATGTAGCGGAAGTAGACGGTGTTGTTGACGTGGCCGACCGCGTCCATGTCGCCCCAGCGGATGGGTTGTGTCGACGTGTGGACGAGGGAGCGCGCGTGTTGCATCATCGGTTCCTCCGGCGGGCGGCAAGAGCTCGGTAGGTGGTAAGTGCGCGAGCGCGGCACCGCTCGCTCTGCATCGGCACGGTGATTCCGGGAGGGCTCATCGACGGATGGGGACGGGAAGTGCCGGGGGGAACGATCGGAACTCGGGCGATCGGAGCCGGGGGTTCGGCGGGCTTAGGCATTATACAATTCGACCCCGCCGGGGCTGATCGCGCCCGCCTGGCGGCAGGGGAGCGAAACGTGCAACGCGAAGCGATGGAATTCGACGTCGTCATCGTCGGCGGCGGCCCGGCCGGCCTGTCGGCGGCGATCCGGCTGAAGCAGCTGGCCGGCGAAAATGGCAGGGAGGTATCCGTCTGCGTGCTGGAGAAGGGCTCCGAGATCGGCGCGCACATCCTGTCGGGCGCGATCATCGACCCACGGGCGATGGTCGAGCTGTTCCCGGATTGGCAGGCCAAAGGGGCTCCATTCGACGTGCCGGTTGCGCATGACGCGTTCCTCGTGCTCACGCAGAGCGGCGCCCGGCGCATACCCCATTGGACGCTCCCTCCCCTGATGCGCAACCACGGCATGTACATCGTCAGCCTCGGCAATGTCTGCCGCTGGCTCGCGCAGCAGGCGGAGGCGATGGGTGTCGAGATCTATCCCGGGTTCGCCGCCGCCGAGATCCTCTACGCCGAAAACGGCGCCGTGCGCGGTGTCGCCACCGGCGACATGGGCGTGGCCAAGGATGGCTCGCACAAGGCCGAGTACCAGCCCGGCATGGAACTGCACGCGAAGTACACGCTGTTGGCCGAAGGCTGCCGCGGTTCGCTGTCCGAGGAGCTGATGGCGAAATTCGGTCTGCGTGACGGCATCGAACCGCAGAAATACGGTATCGGCATCAAGGAGCTCTGGCAGGTCGCTCCGGAGCAGGCGCGACCCGGCCATGTGCTGCACAGCCAGGGCTGGCCGCTCGACGCGAAGACGGGAGGCGGGTCTTTCCTCTACCACCTTGCCGACAACCTGCTCTCGGTCGGCTTCGTCGTCCACCTCAATTACGAGAACCCGCATCTGTCGCCGTACGACGAATTCCAGCGCTTCAAGACGCATCCTGCCATCCGCGACACCTTCGCCGGCGGCAAGCGGCTGGCCTACGGCGCGCGCGCGATCAATGAAGGCGGCCTGCAATCGGTGCCGCGACTCGCGTTCCCCGGCGGCGCGCTGATCGGCTGCACGGCCGGATTCGTCAACCTGCCGCGAATCAAGGGCTCGCACAATGCGATGAAGACCGGGATGCTCGGCGCGGAGGCCGCGTTCGCCGCGCTCGCCGCCGGCCGCGCGCACGACACGCTGGCATCGTATCCCGAGGCCTTCCGCAAGTCCTGGGTGTACGCCGAGCTGCACAAGGTCCGCAACGTCAAGCCCGGCCTCCGGTGGGGCATGTGGCAGGGCTCGCTCCACGGCGGCATTCACATGTGGCTGAACGACCTCGGCCTGGGCGCGCTGGTGCCGTGGACGCTGCGGCATGGCAAACCCGACCACGAATCGCTGAAGCCCGCCGCCACAATGCCGAAGATAGCGTATCCGAAGCCGGACGGCATACTGACATTCGACAAGCTGTCGTCGGTGTTCGTCTCCAATACCAATCACGAAGAAGACCAGCCGAACCACCTGCAGTTGCGCGACGCATCCGTTCCGGTCGCCATCAACCTCGCCCTCTACGACGGTCCCGAGCAGCGCTATTGCCCGGCCGGCGTGTACGAATTCGTCGATGCGGCGGACGGCTCCGGCAGGCGGTTGCAGATCAACGCGCCGAACTGCGTCCACTGCAAGACCTGCGACATCAAGGATCCGCGGCAGAACATCCACTGGGTCACGCCCGAGGGCGGCGGCGGGCCGAACTACCCGGCGATGTAAGCCGTCGCCGAAGCGGGTGCGGCGCCTGGCGCGTCGTCAGTGCTGCAGCCAGTCCGCCAACGCAAGCCAGCCCTGCGTTCCCGACACCATGAGGCGCAACGGTTGTGAGGCCAGGATCAGCAGGCCGCCCCAGATATACGCCGAATGCACACGGTGACGGGAAAACAGATCGTAGGCGATCGCCAGCAGCACGAAAAGATCCACCCCGGCGAAGAACGAGAACGGCGCGTGCTCCATCATGAAGGGAATCGGCCAGCGCGAGATCGCAGCGGCCAGGATGGAGATGGTCGCCAGCAGCATCAGTCGTTTATGCGTCTGGCTGTTGGCGCGATTCAGGATGCCGGCGCCGACGAGTATCGAAAAGACGATCATGTCGCCGATCGGAACGGCGAAAAACATCCGGGGATCGATCCCTGGCAGAGGCGCCGCGCCCCGCCGGAGCGCGTCCACCGCGGCGGTCACGCCGACAACGACCATTGCCGCGGCCAGCACGGCCGCGCCGACGCCGAGGCGCCGGTGGAGGTCGACGCGTCGCGCCGAGATCAGCGACGTCTGCGTGATGAAAATCAGGATCCAGCTGGTGAACACGATGCCGTGAACGATCAGCAGCGGCGACAGCGCTGGAAGCGTCCCGGCACGCGAATAGAACGTTGCCGAGAACCCGGCGAACACCGTCGCCGCTATCGCCAGCGCCATGCCTCCATAAAAGAGCCGGTCGCCCGGCCGAGATGCAGGCGCCGCTTCCAATGTCATGGTCATCTCCCGT
>JAAFGU010000088.1:12927-21807 GCA_010365205.1 Aromatoleum sp.
CGTTCGCCAACGGCAACGTGAATGCGAACGTCGAGCCCTTCCCCGCCTGACTCTTCACCCAGATTTTACCACCGTGGAGTTCGATGAATTTCCGCGAGATCGCGAGACCGAGCCCGGTGCCTTCCACTTTTTTCGCCGCCGTCCCGACCTGCCGGAACTCCTCGAAGACCGCCTCCAGGTCCTCCGGAGCGATGCCCAGCCCGGTGTCGGTCACCGAAATCTCCGCCCGATCGCCGTCCACTGCGGCCCGCACGTCGATTCGGCCGCCCTCCGGCGTGAACTTCAATGCGTTGGACAGCAGATTCAGGAGCACCTGCTTCACCTTGCGCTCGTCGGCGCCTCCGAGAGCGCGCTGTTGCGTGCCTGCAGTTCGTTGAACAAACGCACGTTCTCGACGGCGATGACGGCCTGGTCGGCGATTGTCTTCAGCAGCTCGACCTGTGAGTCGGCGAATATCCCCGGCATCGACCGCGCGACGAAGATTGCTCCAATGACCTGCCCGTCGCGGATCATCGGCACTCCGAGGCAACTGCGGTAATCGGCCGCCCTCGCCGCGTCCTTCGTCTCGTAACGGGGATCGGCCAGCACATCCGGAACATTGACCACTGCGCTGGTCCGGATGGCGCGCGCCGTAACGGTCACCGCGCTCACGGGCATCGGAAACTGCCGCCGGACGGTTTCTGCGCCCTGCGGAACCATGCCGTAGAGCGCGGCCAGTTCGATCAGTCCGCCGGCAAACCGGGAGACGACGTCGACCTCGGCACTGCAAAGTTTTGCCGCGCGCTCGGCGATGACGTCGAACACGGGCTGCACGTCAACGGGTGACCCGCTGATCACCCGCAGGATCTCGCTGGTTGCGGCCTGCTGCGCCACTGTCTCCGCCAGACGCCGTTCGAACTCCCGGCGCGCGGAATCGTCGCGCTGCGCCGACTTCCGCGCGGCAGGCCGCCGGGCTTCGACTTCAGCCTTCGCGGGCTTTGCCAACCGTCCCATCCGCCCTCCTTGCAACCTTATCGGCGTTCCCCCCGGAGCGATGAACGATCGGCTACGCGAAGACGCCCTCGTTCGGCTACTGCGCCAACGCGTTCGCACCCTGAGCCGATCGCGGTTGCCATCCGCCCCCTGTCGAGTTTGCGGCGCGCCCGCCGCTCATCCCTCCCACAACCACGCGGCGCCGCGCACCCCGCTCGAATCGCCATGCTTGTGGCGCGCGAGCCGCGTGTCGACGCGATCCGAGAACACCCATGCGCCCCAGCGCTGCGGAACGTTTGCGTAGAGGCGGTCGAGGTTGGACATCCCGCCTCCGAGCACGATCACGTCCGGATCGAGCAGGTTGATCACTTGCGCCAGCGCGCGTGCAAGTCGCTCTTCGTAACGCAGCAGCGTCGCCGTGCACGCGTGATCGCCGCGCTGTGCCCGCAAACCGATTTCGGGAGATCCGGCCGGCTCGCCGGTCATGCGCAGATGGTCGCGCTCGATGCCCGGCCCGGACACCCAGGTCTCGATGCAACCCGAGCGACCACAGAAACAGGCGGCGCCCGGACGTTCGTCATCGCGCGGCCACGGCAGCGGATTGTGGCCCCACTCGCCGGCGATCGCGTTCGGCCCGTCGAGCACCCGGCCGTCGACGACGATGCCGGCGCCGACGCCGGTGCCCAGGATCGCGCCGAACACCACCGCGGCGCCCTCGCCGGCGCCGTCGGTTGACTCGGACAACGCGAAGCAGTTGGCGTCATTGGTGATGCGCACCGGGCGCGCGAGGGCGATTTCGAGGTCCTGCCGGATCGGCTGGCCGTTCAGACAAAGCGAGTTCGAGCCGCGCAGAAGCCCCGTTGCACGGGAAATGGACCCCGGAGTGCCGACGCCGACGCTGCCGCGAGCACCGAGTTCCCCCTCGACGGACGCGACCAGCGCGGCGACCGCGGCCAGCGTCTCCCGATAATCGCGCTGCGGGGTCGGCACCCGGCGGCGCACGAGTTCGCGCCCCCGCGCGTCAAGCGCGACGATTTCGATCTTGGTCCCGCCCAGGTCGATGCCGATGCGCACGGTGTTGGCGTTCATGGGCGGAGGGATTCTCCCGGTTGCAGTGAGACGATCGGACGGCACGAACATACGGTGACGTCGCTACTTTGCCATTGCGCCGCGCGATGCACCACCCCGTGGCAGGGCTCGTCGGGAACCGCTGTCGCAACGGCCCATTCCCGGCGCGGCACCCCGAGAGGTTTCGGTTGACGCCGCCATGACCCTTGGCCGAAGATTACAGTCCCATCAGTGTCGAAGCGTCTCAAGAAGGACTGCCCCGATGTTTCAGATTCGTTCGGCCGCGTTGGCAGCCGTCATCCTCGCTGCTGCGCTGCCTGCCGCAGCGCAGCAGCAACTCAATGTCGTGTGCAGCGTCCAGGCCGAGTGGTGTACGGCCGCGGCCAACGAGTTCCAGCGCGAGACCGGGATCAAGGTTGGCCTGACGCTCAAAGGCTCCGGCGAATCGTTTGCACAAATCGCCGCCGAGAAGGCCAACCCGAAGCTCGACCTGTGGTTCGGCGGCACCGGCGACCCTCATTTGCAGGCGGCCGAGCAGGGACTCACCGAGGAGTACAAGTCGCCGATGCTGGCGCACCTTCAGCCGTGGGCGCAGAAACAGGCGCAGCAGGCGAAGTACCGGACCGTCGGAATCTATCTCGGCGTGCTCGGCATGGGCTACAACACCGAGTTGCTGGCGAAAAAGAAGTTACCGGCCCCGGCCTGCTGGAAGGACCTCGCGAAGGTGGAGTACGCGAACGACGTCCAAATGGCGAACCCCAACGCCTCCGGCACCGCCTATACCGCGATCGCCACGCTGGTCCAGGTGTTCGGCGAGGACGGCGCATTCGCGCTGCTGAAGGCGATGCACAAGAACATCAGCAACTATGCGCGGCAGGGTGTGGGCCCGATCAAGGCGACGGCTCGCGGCGAGAACCTCATCGGCGTGGCCTTCATCCACGACGTGGTCACCGAAGCTCAGGCGGGATTCCCGGTGAAAAGCGTCGCGCCGTGCGAGGGGACCGGCTACGAAATCGGATCGATGTCGATCGTCAAGGGCACGCGCAATCTCGACGCGGCGAAAAAGTTCGTCGATTGGGCACTCACGCCGGCGGCGCAGAAGCTGGGGCAGGACTCCAAGCAGTTCCAGCTGCCATCGAACGTGAATACGCCGGTGTCGCCGCTGTCGCCGAGGCCGGCCGAGATCAAGCTGATCGACTACGATTTCGCCAAGTACGGCGCGTCGGCGGAACGCAAGCGGCTGCTGGAGCGCTGGGACCGCGAAGTCGCCAGCCTGCCGCGCTGACGTGAGGGGGCATGGTCCTGCGATTACGATGCCCTCACGCAGGACGGCCGAAGCCGCCGCCGTTGCGGAGGATGCCGACGGCGTTTCCCGGCTGATCTTGCAACGCCTCGACCTTTCCCGCCCGCCGTCACGGCGGGCGTTTCGCAACTGGAGCACTGCATGAACCGAGGCCTGCTGTCCGCGTTTCTCGTCTGCGCCGCCGGCGCCGCTGCCGGACCGGCGTGGGCCCAGCTGAACATGTACTGCAGTTCACCGAACACCGCCTGGTGCCAGGGCATGGCCATCGGATTCGAGAAGCTGTCCGGCGTCAAGGTGGCGGTCGTGCAGAAGGCGACCGGCGAAATGCTCGCGCAGGTGAAGGCCGAGAAGGAGAATCCGAAGGGTGATGTCTGGTGGGCCGGCCCCGCCGATTCGTACCTGCAGGCGGCCGAGGAAGGGCTGCTCGAGACCTACGCGTCGCCGAACGTCGTCCAGCTGCACGACTGGGCGCGCCGGGTCACCGAGCTTTCGGGCAACCGGGTCGCCGGCGTTTATGGCGGCATACTGACGCTGGGCTACAACACCGAGCTGCAGGAAAAAAAGAAATTGCCGGTCCCGAAATGCTGGAAGGATCTGCTCGATCCGGCGCTGAAGGGCGAGGTGATGCTCGGCAATCCCAACTCGTCCGGCACCGCGTACCTGATGCTCGCATCGCTGGTCCAGGTCTTCGGCGAGGACGAGGCGTTCCGATTCATGAAGGCGCTCAATGCCAACGTGGCGTCCTACGCGCGCTCGGGCATTGGCCCGATGACCGCCGTCAAACGCGGCGAGATCTACCTCGGCAGTTCCGTGCTGCACGGCGTCATCAACGAAATCGTCGCCGGATTCCCCGTGAGGCCGATCCTTCCCTGCGAAGGCGTGGGCTACGAAGTCGGCTCGATGGCGATCATCAAGGGCGCGCGCAACCTCGATCACGCGAAGCAGTTCTACGACTGGGCGCTCACCCTGGAAGCGCAGAAGATCGGCCTCGACGTCAAGGAATACGCGATCCCCACCAACCGGAGCGTGCCGCTGCCGCCGATGGTGCCGAACCTGACGGAAGTCAAGGTCATCAACTACGACTTCGCGAAGTACGGTTCGAGCGAAACGCGCAAGCGACTGCTCGAGCGCTGGGAAAAAGAAATCAACGCGGCGGCCAAGTGACGGCGGCGGTGCGCCCGGCCGCCGTTGCGAAGAGCGCGGTGACGAAGACTCCGTTTCTCGCGACGGCACCGGCAGCAGTACCAGCACCAGCAAGAGCACCGTTATCGGCACCGGCACCGGCATCGGCATCGGCATCGGCATCGGCATCGGCATGAGCGACTATCGCCGCGCCATCGCGTTCTGGATCGCCGTGGGTGCCGGCGGCTTCCTGCTCGTTCCGTGGTACGCGCTCCAGGACAGCGTGTTCGCGCTCGGCTGGCTCGCGCACTTCACCGAAAAGGAGGCGGCCCCGGCGCTGCTGCAGGCGATCCGGCACGACCACCCGTGGCTGATGCCGCTCGGGCTCTTCGTGGCGGCCGGCGGCGCGCTGCTGGCGCCGCTACCGCGCCGATTCCGGTCGAACGCGCTGATCGCCCTCGGCGGCGCGGGGTTCGTCTACTGCTTCGCGCAGGGCTTCGCCATCGGTCCGCGCGGCTGGTACTTCGACACATTCGCCGCGGCCTTCCCCGCGTTCAAGGGCAGCCAGGAAGGCATGGGGCTGGGCGCGATGCTGGTCGTCACGTGCTTCGGAATGCTCTTCGCGCTCGGCCTCGCCGGACGCGGCTACTTCAAGGGCGATGCGTTCGTCGCAGGAAGCGTCGTCGCCGTCGCGGTGCTGGTCAGCGTGTTCACGTTCTTCCCCGTGTTCAAGATCCTGATCTCGGCCGTCGAGGACAACAACGGCGCGTTTTCGCTGGCCGCGTTGCCGGGACGACTCTTCACGCAAAAGGTCTGGGGCCTGGGCTGCGTGGGCGGATCGACGCGCTGCGGCGTCGCCTGGAACACCTTGATCCTCGCCCTGCTGTGCGCGTTCTGCTGTACCGGTCTCGGCCTCGGGTTCGCGCTGATCGCGACCCGCACCGACTTCAAGCGCAAGCGGTTGTTGCGGATCCTCACGGTGCTGCCGATCATCACGCCGCCGTTCGTGATCGGCCTCGGCCTGATCCTGATCTTCGGCCGTTCCGGCGTCATCAACCAGCTGCTCGAGTGGGCGTTCGGGTTGCAGCCCGGCCGCTGGATCTACGGCCTCCAGGGCGTGTTGTTGGCGCAGGTGTTCGCGTTCACGCCGATCGCGTTCCTGGTGCTGATCGGCGTCGTCGAGGGCGTGTCGCCGGGCATGGAGGAAGCCGCGCAGACGCTGCGCGCCGACCGCTGGCGCGTGTTCGCCGACATCTCGCTGCCGTTGATGCGTCCGGGACTCGCCAACGCATTCCTGATCAGCTTCATCGAGTCGATTGCGGACTTCGGCAATCCGATCCTGCTCGGCGGCAACTTCGGCGTGCTGTCGACGGAAATCTTCTTTTCGGTGGTCGGCGCCCAGCTCGACCAGGGCCGCGCGGCCACGCTCGGCATTTTGCTGTTGCTGTTCGCGCTGGCGGCGTTCTTCGCGCAACGGCAGGTGCTTGGCAAGAAGGTCTACACGTCGCTGGCCGGCAAGGGCGATTCCGGTTTGCCGACGCAACTGCCCGACAACGTCCGCCGGCTCTGCTACTCGATCGCGGTGCCGTGGGCGCTGCTGACGCTGGTGATCTATGCGATGGCGATGGTCGGCGGCTTTGTCGAGACCTGGGGCCGCGACTACACGTTCACGTTGAAGCATTACGCGAAGGCATTCTCGATCGAGTTCTCGTCGCACGGCATCATCTGGGCCGGCGCCGCATGGAACTCGTTCTGGACGACGATCAAGCTGTCCGCCATCGCCGCGCCGCTGACGGCCGCGCTGGGGATACTGTCGGCCTGGCTGCTGACGCGGCAGAAGTTCGCCGGTCAGGGGGCATTCGAATTCGGGACGATGCTGTCGTTCGCGATTCCGGGGACGGTCATCGGCGTGTCGTACATCCTCGCCTTCAACGTGCCGCCGATCGAGGTCACCGGCACCGGCATCGTGCTGATCCTCTGCTTCATCTTCCGCAACATGCCGGTGGGCGTGCGCGCGGGCATGGCGGCGATGACGCAGATCGACAAGAGCCTCGACGAGGCGTCGATTACGTTGGGCGCGCGCGGCTTCACCACGCTGCGGCGGGTGATCCTGCCGCTGCTGAAGCCCGCGATCGTCGCCGCGCTGGTCTACAGCTTCGTCCGCGCCGTTACTACGGTGTCGGCGGTGATCTTCCTCGTCTCCGCCGAATACGAAATGGCCACCACCTACATCATCAACCGCGTCATCAACGGTGACTACGGCGTCGCGATCGCCTACTGCTCGGTGCTGATCGTCCTGATGCTGGCCGCGATCTGGCTGATCCAGAAACTCGTCGGCGAGCGCAAGCTCGGCCGCCGCGCCATCGGCGTGCCGGCCGTGGCGACGCTCGGCCGCAACGCCGCCTGAACCCCGTCTGCGAGGCCCCATGAAAGCCGCTTCAATCGAATTCCAGAACGTGCGCAAGCTCTACGGCGACGTGGCCGCGGTCAACGGCGTGTCCTTCACCATCGCCCCCCGTACGCTGGTGACGCTGCTCGGCCCGTCCGGCTGCGGCAAGACGACGATCCTGCGGATGATCGCGGGACTGGAATTGCCGACCGCCGGCAGCATCCGCATCGGCGACGCCGACGTCACCCGGGTTTCCGCGTCCGAGCGCGACGTCTCGATGGTGTTCCAGAGCTACGCGCTGTTTCCGCACATGACCGTCCTCGACAACGTGAGCTATGGCCTGACGGTATCGGGCCAGCCGAAGGCGCAGGCGCACGAAAAGGCGCACGGCGCGCTGAAGACCGTCGGCCTGACCGGGCTCGACCAGCGGTTGCCGTCCGAGTTGTCGGGAGGCCAGCAGCAGCGCGTCGCCGTCGCGCGCGCATTGGTTCTCGAACCGTCGGTGCTGCTGTTCGACGAGCCGCTGTCCAACCTCGACGCCCGGCTGCGCCGGCAGATGCGCGAGGAGATCCGCGACCTGCAGCAGCGGCTCGGGCTCACCGTCGTCTACGTGACGCACGATCAGTCGGAGGCGCTCGCCGTCTCCGATCGCATCATCGTGATGGACAAGGCGGTGATCGCGCAAGAGGGCGCCCCGCGCGAGTTGTATGCACAGCCGAAGGACGCGTTCGTCGCCGGGTTCATGGGCGAAGCGAACCGCGTGCCCGCGACGCTTACGCGGCGCGACGCGACGTTGGGCGATGTCGCGCTCGGACCGCTGACCTTGACCTTGCCCCATCGGGGGCTCGCCGACGGGCCGATCGAGGTGGCGATCCGCCCCGAAGCGATCGAACTCACGGCCGGAGGTCCGTCGCCGCTCTCCGGCGTCGTGCGCAAGGCGGCCTATCTCGGCGCCACGATGGAGTACACGGTCGAGACCGCGATTGGCCCGTTGTTCGTGATCGACGGCGGCGTCGACCGGCCGTTGACCGTCGGCACCGCCGTCGCCGTCGCGTTCACGCCGCGCGGCGTCATCGTGATTCCGCCGCGATGAACGCGTCCGCATGAGCGATGTTGCGGCCCGCGCCGCGTTCGCGAAGACGCTCGCCCGCAAGGCCGGTGCGCTCGGACGCCGTTACTTCCGGCGCGAGCTCGCGTTCGCGCCGCAGGAGAAGGGGCCGCAGGACTGGATCAGCGCCGCCGATCTCGCGGTCGATGACCTGATCCGCGGCGAGCTCGCGCGCGTGTTCCCGGACGACGCGATGCCGGGCGAGGAAGGCGGCATCAGCGGCGGACCCGCCGGCGGCGCGAGCGATGCGTTGTGGGCGGTCGACCCGATCGACGGCGCGATCAACTTCATCCACGGCGTGCGTTACTGGTGTGTGTCAATCGTGTTTACCGTCGACGGCGCGCAGCGTCCATAGCGCACGTGAAGCCACTGCGTCGCGTTCTCGTTCCGGAAATTCGACCGCGCTACACTCGGCGCCGAACGCCGTTCGACGGCGCCGCCGCTTTCGTCCAATGCCTCCGAGGAAATTGCCCATGCGCGCCCGCTGCCGTCCGATCGTCCACGCCTTCACGCTCGCCACCCTTGCCGTCGCGCTGCTCGCACCTGGTTCCGTGTCCGCCCAGGGCAAGGACGACCTGTGGGAGGTAACGACGAAGATGTCGATGCCGGGGATGCCGATGGCGATCCCTGCGCAGACGAACCGCGTCTGCGTCGGCAAGGACCGCGGCGACGACCGGTTCGTGCCGAAGCAGGACGACTGCCAGCTGCTCGACAGCAGGCGCGCCGGCAACAAGTACACGTTCCGGATGGACTGCGCCGGCAAGGAGCCGTCGACCGTCGACGGCGAAATCACCTTCGGCGGCAACGGGTACGACGGCAAGATGCACATGACGATGAAGAAGTCGAAGGACACGATGGACATGTCGTTCTCCGGCAAGCGCGTCGCCGACTGCACCGACACGTCGAAGCAGCAGGTCG
>JAAFGU010000089.1 GCA_010365205.1 Aromatoleum sp.
GGCGGGATTGCGTGTCGTCGATTGCGGCGTCATGCCCACACTCGTGTCGGGAAATACCAACGCCCCGGTCGTGATGATCGCCGAAAAGGCAGCCGATCTCATCCTGCGCGACGCAGGCTGACGATTGGGCGGCGGGAACGAGCGATAATCGCTCCACCCGAAAGAGGAGACGATCATGTCCTGCTGCCACGCTGATTTCGCCGCCGTCGAGGGCAGCGACAAGGGTTTCACCGTCGGCATGCCGACGTTCACGTTCGGCAGCGGCGTGCTCGCCGAGGCTGGCGCCAACGCGCGCGAGCTCGGAATGAAACGCGTCGCGCTTTTCACCGATGAGCGCATGAAATCGAGCGCGCACGCGGCCGCAGTACTCGCTTCGCTGGAAGCCGCGGGCGTCGACGCGGCCGTCTACGATGGCGTCGTGATCGAGCCGACCGATGCGTCGCTGCAGGACGCCGCGCGCTTCGCCAGCGAGGGCCGCTTCGACGGTTATGTGTCCGTCGGCGGCGGCTCGGTGATGGACACGTGCAAGGCCGCGAACCTCTACGCATCGCATCCCGCGGAGTTCATGACCTACGTGAACGCGCCGATCGGCGCCGGCCGGAAGGTGCCGGGCCCGGTGAAGCCGCACATCGCCTGCCCGACGACGTCGGGCACGGGCTCCGAGGTCACGGGCATCGCGATCTTCAGCCTGCGCTCGATCAACGCGAAGACCGGCATCATTTCGCGCCGGCTGATTCCCACCGTCGCGCTGATCGATCCGGACGTCGCCGCATCGCTACCGAAGAACGCGGTGGCCGCGACCGGCTTCGACTGCATGAGCCACGCGCTCGAATCGCTGACCGCGCGCGCGTATCCGCGCCGCGCCAATCCCGCGCAGGGAATCGACCGCCCGGTGTCGCAGGGCGCGAACCCGTTTTCCGACATGCTCGCCACCGAAGCGCTGAAAAGCGTCGGCAGATTCCTGGTCCGCGCGGTGAACGACGCAGCGGACATGGAAGCGCGCACCGAGATGATGTACGCGGCAATGCTCGCCGGCATCGCGTTCAACGCGGCCGGCTGTCATTTGCCGCACGGCCTGTCCTACGCGGTGTCCGGTCTCGCCAGGGACTGGCACGTCGCCGGCTACCCGGAGGGCAAGTCGCTCGTGCCGCACGGGATGGCCGTCGTGTTGAACAATCCGTCGGTCTGGCGTTACACGGCGCCGTGCTGCCCCGAGCGGCACCTCCATGGCGCGTCTTGCCTCGGCGCCGAGACGCGGGGCGCCGCCGACTCTGATGCGGGCGAGGTCCTCGCCACGCGCGTGATCGATTTGATGAAGGCCACGGCGATGCCGAACGGGCTCGCCGCACTCGGCTTCGACGCGTCGCACCTCGACGCGCTCGCCGACGGCGCCGAACCGCAATACCGCGTGATCCGGAATGCGCCCAAGGACGTCTCGCGCGATGACCTCACCGCGCTGTTCCGGGCAGCGCTCAACTACTGGTAGGCGCGACCGTCGCCGCCGTTGCGTTCGCGGCAGCGACCCGACGCACGCGGGCGGCAGGCAGGACGACCGAGAACGTGCTGCCTGCGCCCGGATCGCTGGCGACATCGAGTTCGGCCTGGTGCCGCAGCAGCACGTGCTTGACGATTGCGAGGCCGAGGCCGGTGCCGCCGGTCGCGCGCGACCGGCTGCGGTCGATACGGTAGAAGCGCTCGGTCAGCCGGGGGATGTGTTCGACCGAAATTCCGATACCGGTATCGGCGACGCTGAACCGGCCGCTGCCGTCCTCGCCCACATGCCAACCCAGCGTGATCGTGCCGCCGGCCGGCGTATAGCGGATCGCATTGCTGACGAGGTTGCCAAATGCGCTGGCGAGTTCGTCGCGCGCACCGACCACCGTCGCGCCGGCGTCGCCGTCCGGGCCGACGTCCAGCGAGATCGTGTGCTGCCCACCGGACAGCGCCTTCGCTTCGGCAGAGAGTTCGAGCATCAAAGGCATCACTGCAAACGTCGTTTCCGTCAGCGCATTCTGCTCGCTCTCCAGCGCCGACAACGTGAGCAGGTCGTCGACGAGCCGCTGCATGTTCTTCGCCTGCTCCTGCATCAGCCGCAGGAAGCGCGTCCGCTGCCGGGGCTCGAGGTCGAGGTCCTGCAGCGTCTCCAGAAAACCGCTGACGACCGTCAGCGGCGTCTTCAACTCATGCGATACATTGGCGATGAAATCGCGGCGCATCCGGGTCACCGCCTCAAGCCGCGTGATGTCGCGACTGATCAGCAGCTTCTCCTCGACCCCGAACGGCACGATCTGGATCGACAGCGTCGCGCCGGCATCGCGATGGGAGTCGACGACGACCGCGTCGATGAAATCGCCGGTGTCGAGATAGCGGATGAATTCCGGTTGCCGAACGAGATTGCCGAGCGCCTGGCCGACGTCGCGCGCGAGGTCGAGTCCCATCAGCCGCTGCGCATGCGCGTTCGCCCAGCGGATCCGGTTCGCCGCGTCGAGGACGACCATGCCGTCGGGGAGCGCTTCGGCGGCGCTGGTGAAGCGCTCGATCGTGTGCGCCAGATCGCGTTGGTAGGCGGTACGCAGGCGCACGCGCCGGTACAGATCGGAGAATGCGATTCGCCACGCGCCGCGACCCTCGGGCACCGCAGTGTCGGACGAAGCTCTCGTCCAACGCGCGAGAAGGTGGAGATTCCAGAGGTGGTAGATCACGATGCCGGCGGCGCCCGGCGCCAGCACCGCCAGTGCCCAGCCGGCGCCGAACGCCATCCCGACGAGTGCCGTCAGCGCGGCGACCGCGACAGGCGCGACCAGACCGGCGAGAAAGACGGGGCTCATGCCGTTCGCGCGTCAGGCGGGCGGGGAGTCGGGCAACTCAGCGCGGCACGGCGAGCCGGTAGCCGCTGCCGCGGACGGTTTCGATCATCCCGTCCCGGCCGAACGGCTCGAGCGCGATCCGCAGCCTGCGGATGTGCACATCGACGGTGCGCTCCTCGATATAGACGTGATCACCCCACACGTGATCGAGCAGCTGGGTGCGCGAATGGACGCGCTCCGGCCGCGCCAGGAAGAATCGCAGCAAGCGAAATTCCGTCGGGCCGATCGGCACCGATTTGCCTTCGACCGTCACGCGGTGGGTCACCGGATCGAGCCTGAGCGCGCCCACTTCGAGGGGCTCCTGCGCCGCCTCCGGTGCCTTTCGCCGCAGCACTGCCTTGATCCTGGCCTTGAGCTCGCGCGGCGAGAACGGCTTGGTCACGTAGTCGTCAACCCAAGCCTCGAGACCCGCGACCTTGTCCGACTCGTCGCCGCGCGCGGTGACCATGATGATCGGCAGTTCGCGCGTCCGTGCATCGGCGCGCAGCTGTTTCGCCAGCGCCAGTCCCGACTGGCCCGGCAGCATCCAGTCGAGCAGCAGCAGGTCGGGCAGCGATTCCTTCAAACGTGCCTTCGCGGACTCGGCATCCGGCGCCTCGCGGACGTCGTAGCCCGCATCGACCAGATTCACCTTCAGCAATTCGAGGATCGCCGGCTCGTCCTCGACAACGAGTATCGTCGGCGTCATTCTTCGGCCACCTCTGCCCGGATCTGCTCGGCCGATGCGTGGCGGACGTCGATGCCCTTGACCACCTGGACGACGGCTTCGGCGATGTTCTTCGCGTGATCGCCGATGCGTTCGATCGACTTGGCGATGAACACGATCTCGAGCGCGGAGGTGATCGTGCGCGGATCCTCCATCATGTAGCTGATCAGCTGGCGCAGTATCGCCTGGAATGCCGCGTCGACCTCCTCGTCGCGGCCGATGACCTCGGCGGCGGCCGCGACGTCGAGCCGGGCGAAGGCGTCGAGCGCCATCTGCAGCATCGACTGCGCGTGCTGGGCGGCGCGGACGACGTCGAAGGCGCGCATCCGCGTCAGTGGCGCCGCGCCGCGCGTCTGCGTCGCCTTGTACGCCACCTTCTTGATCTCGTCGCCGACGCGTTCGAGGTCGTTGACGATCTTGGTGACGGTCAGGATCATCCGCAGGTCGATCGCGGCCGGCTGCCGCTTGGCGATCACCTGGCTGCACTGCTGGTCGATCGTCATCTGCATCTGGTTGATCTGCTGCTCGACGGCGCCCACCTGGTCGAGCGCCGCGTGGTCCTCGTTTTCGTCGAGCACCGCAATCGCGCGGGCGAGCTGCGTCTCGACGAGCCCGCCCATCGACAGGACACCGCTCCTGATCGCTTCCATCTCGGCGTCGAATTGCTTGTGCGTGTGTTCGGTCATGGTCTTAATTCCGGTGGGCGGGCGCGTCAGCCGAAGCGGCCGGTGATGTAGTCTTCGGTCGCCTTGCGCTTGGGCTTGAGGAAGATCTGGTCGGTCTCGCCGAATTCCACGAGCTCGCCCAGGTACATGTAGCCGGTGAAGTCGGACACCCGCGCCGCCTGCTGCATGTTGTGGGTGACGATCGCGATCGTGTAGTCTTCCTTCAGCTCGGTGATGAGCTCCTCGATCTTCGCCGTCGAGATCGGATCGAGCGCGGAGGTCGGCTCGTCGAGCAGCAGCACTTCGGGCTTGACCGAGACCGCCCGCGCGATGCACAACCGCTGCTGCTGCCCGCCCGACAGCGCCATGCCGCTCTGCTTCAGCTTGTCCTTGGCCTCGTCCCACATCGCGGCCTTGGTCAGCGCCCACTCGACGCGCTCGTCCATCGCCCGCCCCGACAGGTTCTCGTACAAACTTACTCCGAAGGCGATGTTGTCGTAGATCGACATCGGGAACGGCGTCGGTTTCTGGAACACCATCCCGACCTTGGCGCGCAGCATGTTGATGTCCACGCCCGGGGCGAGGATGTCGTCGCCGTCGAGCAGGATCTCGCCGATCGCGCGTTGCCCCGGATACAGCGAATACATCCGGTTGAGCGTGCGCAGCAGCGTCGATTTTCCGCAGCCGGACGGTCCGATGAAGGCGGTGACGCGCCGCTCCGCCACGTCGAGGTTGATGTTCTTCAGTGCCCGGAACCGGCCGTAGAAAAAATCCAGGTTGCGGATCGACATCTTCGGCATCGCCGGCGCCAGGCCCTGAGTCGGCGTTTCAGCGCGCGCCGCCACGGTCTCGACATTCATCCTGGATCCCCTTTAGCCTGCGCTTGCCTACCGCACCGCGCTTTGGCGGAACACGGTGCGCGCGAGAATGTTGATGATGAGCACGGTCAGCGTGATCAGCAGCGCCGCCGCCCACGCCAGCGACTTCCAGTCGTCGAACGGGCTCATCGCGAACTGGAAGATCACCACCGGAAGATTCGCCATCGGCGCGTCCATGTTCGCGCTCCAGAATTGGTTGTTGAGCGCGGTGAAGAGCAAGGGTGCCGTCTCGCCCGCCATCCGTGCGACCGCGAGCAGGATGCCGGTCACGACGCCGCCGCGCACCGCCTTCAGCGTCACCCGCAGGATGACCTTCCACATCGGCGCACCCAGCGCGACAGCCGCCTCGCGCAGGCTCGCCGGCACCAGATGCAGCATGTTCTCGGTGGTCCGGACGACCACCGGAATGGCGATCAGGGCCAGCGCGAACGAGCCGGCCCAGCCGGAAAAATGGCCGACCTGCATCACGTAGACCGTGTAGACGAACAGCCCGATCACGATCGACGGCGCCGAGAGCAGGATGTCGTTGATGAAGCGGGCCAGCCGCGCGAGCCAGCCGTTCTTTCCATATTCGGCGAGATAGATCCCGGCCAGTATTCCGATCGGCGTGCTGATGAACGTCGCCACGCCGACGATCATCACGCTGCCGTAGATCGCATTGGCGAGGCCGCCCGCCGAGCCCGGCGGCGGCGTCATCTGCGTGAACAGGGTCGGAGAGAGCGCCGAGAAACCCTTGGCGAAGAGCACCCACAGGATCCACAGCAGGAACAGCATCCCGAACGCCATGGTCGCCATCGAGATGACGAGATTCATCCGGTTGACGAACAGCCGTTTGCGATGGAGCGCCGTCATGTCTGTTGCCCTTCGTCCTTGGCGAGTTGCGCCAGCAGCATCCGCGAGCACGCAAGCACTACGAAAGTCAGCAGGAACAGCACGAGGCCCAGCGCGATCAGCGAGGCGCGATGCACCGGCTCGGCCGCCTCGTTGAATTCATTGGCCAGCGCCGAGGCGATCGAATTGCCCGGTTCGAACAGCGAAGCGTTGATCCGGTACGCGTTGCCGATGACAAAGGTCACCGCCATCGTCTCGCCCAGCGCCCGGCCCAGTCCCAGCATGATGCCGCCGATGACGCCCGCCCTGGTATAGGGCAGCACGACGTTCCATACCACTTCCCAGGTCGTCGCGCCGATCCCGTACGCCGACTCCTTGAGCACCGGCGGAACGATCTCGAACACATCGCGCATCACCGAGGCAATGAACGGAATCACCATGATCGACAGGATGAAACCGGCCGACAGGACGCCGATCCCGTTGGGCGCACCCTGGAAGAGCGGCCCCAGAATCCACAGGTTGCCGAACACCTTGGTCAGCGCCGGCTGGACGTAGTCGCCGAAAACCGGGGCGAACACGAACAGTCCCCACATCCCGTAGATGATCGAGGGGATCGCGGCGAGCAATTCCACTGCGGTGCCCAAGGGTCGCTTCAGGATCACCGGACACATCTCGGTCAGGAACAGCGCGATGCCGAAGCTGACCGGGACACCGATCAGCAGCGCGATCGCCGACGTGACCAGCGTGCCGTAGATCGGCGCAAGCGCGCCGAATTCCATCTTCACCGGATCCCAGATGTTGGTGAAGAAAAAGCCCAGCCCGAATTTCTGGAACGCGGGAACCGCCGCCCAGGCCAGCGCGGCGATGATGCCGACGAGCGTGAACAGCACGAGCAGCGTGAAGAACATCGTTGTCCGCTCGAACAGCCAGTCCTGCCACGGGGGGGCACCCTTCGGGCGGGCGGGCGGACCGGGCTCGCGAGCGGTGCGCGGCTCGTTGCGGGAGATCATGGGCGTCGGCAGCGCCGCGGTGGCCGAGGGAGACGACATCATAGCCTCTTCAAAACACACCGGCCGCGAGCTGCGCTTCGCGGCCGTGGCGGACGTGCGGGCGGGTGAGGACTCGGGCGGCCCGATGCGGGACGGGATCAGTTCCAGACCGATTTTCCGGCACCGTCCTTGAGTTGCGCCTTCCATGCGTCATCGATGACTTTGACGACACTGGCGGGCATCGGCACGTAGTCGAGTTCGCTCGCCATCTGCTGCCCGTTCTTCAGCGCCCAGTCGAAGAACTTCAGGACTTCCACCCCGGTGGCCGGCTTGTCCTGCTTCTGGTGCATCAGGATGAAGCTCGCTCCGGTGATCGGCCAGCTGGTGTTGCCCGGCTGATCGGTCAGGATCTGGTAGAAGCCCGGCGCGTTTTTCCAGTCGGCGAACGCCGCGGCCGCCTGGAACGTCTCGTCGTCGGGCTGCACGAACTGACCTTCCTTGTTCTGTACCGCCGCGTGCGACATCCTGTTGCGCTTCGCATACGCATACTCGACGTAGCCGATCGAGCCCTTGATCCGCTGCACGTAGGCCGCGACGCCCTCGTTGCCCTTGCCGCCCACGCCTTCGGGCCACGCCACCGCGGTGCTGGAGCCGACCTTGGTCTTCCACTCCGGGTTGACCTTCGACAGATAGTCGGTCCAGATGAACGTGGTGCCCGATCCATCGGAGCGGCGGACGACCGTGATCAGTTCGTCGGGAAGCTTGACGCCAGGATTCAGATCGGCAATCGCCTTTTCGTTCCACTTCTTGATCTTGCCGAGGTAGATGTCGCCGAGCACCGCGCCGGTGAACTTGATCGCGCCCGGCGCGACGCCCTCGATGTTCACCACCGGCACCACGCCGCCGATGATCGCCGGGAACTGCATGAGTCCGGCGGCCTGCAGATCTTCGGGTTTGAGCGGCATGTCGGACGCGCCGAAGTCGACCGTCCTGGCCTTGATCTGGGCGATGCCGCCGCCCGAGCCGATCGACTGATAGTTCATGCCGACGCCGGTCTTGGCGCGGTAGGCCTCGGCCCACTTCGCGTAGATCGGATACGGAAACGTCGCGCCGGCGCCGGTGATGTCGGCCGCCATCGCATGCGACAGGCCGAGCGCGATAGTCGCGGCGGCCAGGAATCCTCGGGTCAGATGCTTGCGCATTCTCTTCGTCCTCGTAGGTCACTGACAGCGCGTATTGTGGCGGCGGCTGATGACAGTGCGATGACAGGCGCTTGAGGGTCAACGAGGGTCAATGAGGGTCGATGACGGCCGATCGACCGATAGCCGGGAATGGCTTGCGGATCACGGTTTTGCCGCTCCGACGGCGGGGCGCCCAAGCGCATCCGCGGTCACCGGCCACCCCTGTTTGCCGCAGCGGCGGTCATGCGGGCGGTGGCAACGGCGATCAGCCGGCGGCGGGCCCCGCTTCGCCGGGGCACACCCGCGTGAAACGCACCGGGATCGCTTCGACTTCGAGAGCCCCGTCGCGTTGTCTGACGCGGGTGTACGTCGACGACGCGAGATCGCCGGGGTCGGTGAAGTCGCGGCGCCAGTGCGCGCCGCGCGAGTTCTCGCGCGCTATTCCGGCACGGACGATGCTGCGCGACACCGCGATCAGATTGGAGAGATTCAGCCAGTCGTGCCACGCGAGATTGAACTCGCGTTCGCGTGCCCCGGATGCCTGCGTGTGGGCCAGCTCGCCGTCGAGATCGACCAGCGCCGCCGCCGCCCGCGAAAGCCCGGCTGCGTCGCGGACAATGCCGGCGTCGTCCCACATCGTCGCGAACAAGCGCTCTCGGATCGTCTCCGGCGACCCGCGGCCGCGACCGTGGAATGGCGCCTCAGCGCGGGCGACGGCTTGGTCGAGCGCGGTCCGATCGGGTTCGCGCCACGCGCCGTCGCG
>JAAFGU010000090.1 GCA_010365205.1 Aromatoleum sp.
GCGGTCAACATCCGTCGGATTCACCGGTCAACATCGTCGGATTCGGCGGTCATCATCCGTCGGAAACCCCGGTCACGTTCCGTCGGAATACACAGTCGACCGGCAGGATCAGCGAAATGAAGCCGCTGGTGGGGAAATAGACATGGCGAAAGGGCTCCCCGGGCGTGCAAAGGACGTGGGAGAACGCGAGTTCGACGGTTTCGCACCCGGCCAGCATTCGACGCAGGTCGCTCCTCGGCAGCGCCTCGAGCAATCGATTGACTCCGCGAGCGCGTTGCGTCGGTGACACCGAAACTCTCCTCGGAAGCCGGTGAATCCCACCCGTCAGCACCCGGAGAATTGTGACGCAATTCCGATGCCCGATGCTGACGATGCAAGCGCGGTCTCACCGACGGCGAGGCACGAGAGTATGGCAACGCGGTTGCGCCGTCCGGACGCTAGCGCACATAAAGGCTCAGCGCGGCGGATTACGGCGGAACGGGAAAAAGCTTTGGAGAGTTACCTGACGACCTATGGCAGGAGACGATCGAACTCCGTCTTGACCACCTGGTAGCACTCGCAGGACCGCGCCTCCAGACCCGGGCGATCGAGTACCGTAATCCTGCCTCGGCGGTAACGAATCAACCCGGCGTCCTGCAGCTTGCCGGCGGCCTCGGTGACGCCTTCGCGGCGCACGCCGAGCATGCTGGCGATCAGCTCCTGCGTCATCGTCAGTTCGCTGGAGGCCAGCCGGTCGAGGCTGAGCAGCAGCCATCGGCAGAGTTGCTGGTCCACCGAGTGGTGGCGATTGCAGACGCCGGTCTGCGCCATCTGCGTGATCAGCGCCTGGGTGTACCGCAGCAACAGGTGCCTCAGCGGGCCGAAGCGGTTGAACTCTTCCTTCAGAAGATCCGCCCTCAACCGGTAGGCCTCACCCGCGCTGTGAACCAGCGCCCGGCTCGGCGTCGTTTCGCCGCCCATGAACAGCGCGATGCCGAGGACGCCTTCGTTGCCGACAATGGAGATCTCGGCCGATGCGCCGTCCTCCATCACATACAGCAGCGAGACGATGCACGTCGTCGGGAAATAGACGTAGCGCAGCTGTTGGCCGGATTCGTACAGCACCGCGCCCAGCGGCATCGAGACAAGTTCGAGATGGGACGCGATGCGCTCGTAGCCGGCTGCGGGGAGTGCAGCCAGGAGGTGGTTCTGTTTGGGTTGCTGGTCCCCACGGATTGCCGACATCAGTACCTTCTGCCGAGAGGAAAGATTCCCATCACTCGAATGGCCAAATCCTGATTCGATTGACAGTATAAACCATTTCCTCCGTCGTAGGTACGATAGCGTACATAAGGAGTCAGTGGATTTGTGCGTCTGGATGTGCGAGTGAAGAGGCGATGCGCGATCCTGCCGCATGCCGGCGGAAGCTTGCCGCGACGATTCGTCGTCGATCTGTGTGTGCCAGCGCACCGACTCCCGTGTTCGATCGGGCCAAGCTTCTCGAACGCACAGGAGAAACCATGAAACCGAACACACTTATTACTTTGATCTTCGCGGGAACTGCACTTCTCGGCGGCTGCGCGAGCGCCGATTCGCGCGACAACCGCTACGACAATGGCGGCTACGGTTACAACGGGGCGCGATCGAATGAAGGTTACACGGGTGTCGTTGATTCGATCGAGTCGGCGCGAGGCGGGAGCAACAACAACGCCGTCGCCGGGACGATCATTGGCGGGGTAATCGGCGGGGTTGTCGGCCATCAGATTGGTGGCGGCACGGGAAATTCGGTCGCCACCGTCGCCGGGGCGGTCGGCGGCGCCGTGGTCGGGCACGAGATCGGCCAGGGCAATTCGGACCGGGACGCCTATCGCGTGCGCATCCGCTTCGACAACGGCAGTTACCAGACGACGACTCAGGCCAGCATTGGCGATTTGCGTGTGGGCGACCGCGCGCGCATCGACAACGGGCGCGCGTATCGTTATTGACACCGTTGAAGCGTTCCGGGCGGCGCTTGCTTTCGCCCGGAGGGACGTTAGCGACCGGCAATTCCGCCGGACGCGATGAACGAAAGGACTTCGACATGAACTGGGATATGATCAAAGGCAATTGGAAGCAGTTCAAGGGCAAGGTTCATGAACAGTGGGGCAAGCTCACCGACGACCACCTCGACGTCATTGCCGGCAAGCGCGAGGTCCTGAGCGGCAAGATTCAGGAAACCTACGGCATCACGAAGGACGAAGCCGAGAAGCAGGTCAAAGCCTTCGAGGAGCGGCACAAGGATTACCGGCCGTCCACCACAGTCTGAGCGACCTGCGCCGCGCGCAGTTTCACTGGGGCGTGCGGATACTCCAGGCGACGTCTAAGAACGGCAAACACGCGGCGCGATTCATCGCGGCACGGCGCGATTATCCTCGGTGCGGCTCATGCCGCACCCTTTTTTTGCCCGTGAAACATTTGCGCTGCGCCCCTTCCGTAGCGGGTCGGTCACCTGACGGCGGACGCACGCGTGACACTGTGTACGCCAGCGCACAGACGGTTCCCGGGCCCTGCCGATATTCTCCACTCATGCTCGCACACCGGCCGCCTTGCGGTGTCGCAGCGTTGATCGCAATCGTCCCGGTCGTAATGGGACGTCCGTACTACCGTGCAATCTCGGCGGAGTGTTTCACTCAAAGGAAAATGCATGACAAACATCACTCGCAAGTTGGCATCCCTGGCTGGCATTCTGTTCATGACAATGGCACTGGGTTGCGCTTCGACGACGAAGCAGGAAGGCACCGGCGAATATGTCGACGACACCGTCATCACCACCAAGGTGAAGGCGGCCATCTTCAATGAACCTACCCTCAAGTCCGCCGAAATAAACGTCGAAACGTTCAAGGGCGTGGTTCAGTTGAGCGGATTCGTGCGCTCGGCTGCGAACGAGTCGATGGCGGTGCAGGTCGCGCGCAACGTCGCCGGCGTCAAGTCCGTCAAGAACGACATGCGTTTGAAGTAACGCAAGGCTCGTCCCGGGCGCCGAGTCGGTTGGATACGACTTGCGGGCCCGGCGGCGAGGTTGTGCGCTCTGCGCCGTGCGTCCGCGACGCCGAGTCCTCGTCATGCCGCGCGGTCGCTTCGCCGACTCGGGCGGCTGGCGATCCCCCATCCTTCGCACCCTTGGGCCCCAAGGCGACAACGCACGTCTTGGTCGACCCGCGCCCGAATCCTAACTCGACAACTTGCCGCGAGTGGGTTCCAATGGAAAGCAGGGTCAGACTCGACTTTTCTCGCAACACATGTTGTCGGCCTGCCAAGGGACTTGAAAAAGTCTAGTCGAAAAGTCTGACCCTACTTTCGGGATTGAACGTGAGCGAGCGGACGATTTTTGAACGATTGCTCGAGATCGCGGCGCATTTCGGTCGCGCCGACGCGCTCGGGAAATACGCCGACGAAGAACCGCCGCTGCGATCGGAGCTGTTCAGCGCCGATCAGATGGAGCAGCACGGCAAGAACCTCGCCGTCGCGCACAGGTTGGCGCCGGGCCGCGCTCTCGACCAACTGCTGACACGGCTGGCCGAGAACGAACGCATCCTGGTAGAAGTTTGCGACCTGCTGACTGCGGCGGTCACGGCAAACCGCCGCATTACGCCCGCCGCGGAATGGCTGCTCGACAATTTCTATCTGATCGAAGAGCAGATCCGCACGGCCAAGCGGCACTTGCCCAAGGGGTACAGCCGCGAGCTTCCCCGATTGGCGTACGGGCCCTCCGCCAAACTTCCGCGTGTCTACGACCTTGCCTTCGAGGCGATCTCTCACGGCGACGGCAGGGTGGACGCGGAAAGCCTTTCCCGTTTCGTGGCGGCGTATCAGACGGTGACGCCGCTCGAGCTGGGCGAGTTGTGGGCCATTCCCATCATGCTGCGGCTGGCGCTTATCGAGAATCTGCGCCGCGTCGGAGCCCGGATAGCGGGCGGCACCATCGACCGGAACCGGGCCGATGCGTGGGCGGACCAGATGACGGAGGTCGCCGAGCACGATCCCAAGAGCCTGATTCTGGTGATTGCGGACATGGCGCGTTCGAACCCGCCGATGGTGAGTGCGTTTGTGGCCGAACTGGCGCGCCGGTTGCAGGGACAGAGCGCCGCGTTAGCTTTGCCGCTCACCTGGATCGAGCAGCGCCTTTCCGAGTCTGGTTTTTCGATCGAACAGTTGGTGCAAGCGGAAACGCAGGAACAGGCCGGCGTCCAGGTTTCGATCAGCAACACCATCGGCAGTCTTCGATTTCTGGGCTCGATGGACTGGCGCGAGTTCGTCGAGACGATGAGCGCCGTCGAGCGGAAGTTGCGGGAAGATCCGGGCGGGCTCTACGGCAGGATGGATTTTGCGACTCGCGATCGTTACCGGCACGTTGTGGAGGAGATCGCGAAAGGCAGCCGTCTGTCCGAAAGCGAGGTGGCGCGCAAGGCGATCCAGCTCGCATACGCGGGCACCGCCGGCACTGTTGGCAGGAGCGGCGACGACGATCGGGCAGCCCACGTTGGTTTCTATCTGGTCGACAAGGGGCGAAGGCGTCTCGAACGAGCGGCCCGGATGCATCTTTCCTTCTCCGAGGCTTTCCGCAGGGCGGGCCGGCGCATCCCTTTGCTGCTGTACCTCGGCGGAATCGCGGTGATCACGGCGGCCCTCACGGCGAGCCTGCTGGCGAAGGCGCATGGCGACGGCGTTACCGACGATGTGCTTGTGACGCTTGGAATCCTCTTGCTGCTGGCTACCAGCCAACTGGCCGTGGGGATGGTGAACTGGCTGGCAACAGTGCTTGTGACACCGCGTCCATTGCCGCGAATGGACTTTTCTCAGGGGCTTCCGTCGCAGTCGCGCACGCTCGTTGTGGTCCCGACGCTGCTCGGCAGCGCGGAAAATATCGAAGGCCTGGTCGAGGCGCTGGAAGTCCGGTTCCTCGCGAACCGGGACGACCATGTGCATTTTGGCCTTCTGACCGATTTCGAGGACGCGTCGGCGGAAACGCTCCCCGAGGACGAGGCCCTGATGCGGCTCGCTCGAAAGGGAATCGAGGACCTGAACGAAAAGTACCGGCGTGCGGCGAACCCAACGGAGGACGGTGCGATCGGCGACAGCTTCTTTCTTTTTCACCGTCCGCGCCGCTGGAATCCGTTGGAACGCTTGTGGATGGGTCACGAGCGCAAGCGCGGAAAGCTTGCGGAGCTGAATTCGCTCCTGCGCGGTGGCGGGAGAGACCGCTTCTCGCTGGTCGTCGGCGAGACCGCAGTGCTGTCGAACGTGAAATACGTGATCACGCTCGACACCGACACGCAGCTGCCGCGCGACTCGGCTCGGCAGTTTGTCGGCGTGATGGCGCACCCGCTGAACCGTGCGCGCTTCGATACCGCCAGCAAGCGCAAAGGCAGCGAGCGGGTGACCGAAGGGTACGGGATATTGCAGCCGCGCGTGAGCATCAGCCTGCCTGGCGCGAACCGCTCGTGGTACGCGCGCATGCACGGGGGTGACCCCGGCGTCGATCCTTATACGCGTGCCGTCTCCGACGTATACCAGGATGTGTTCGGCGAGGGTTCTTTCATCGGCAAGGGGATCTACGACGTCGACGCATTTGAGCGGGCCCTCAACGGTCGCTTTCCCGAGAATCGGATCCTGAGCCACGATCTGCTCGAGGGTTGCTACGCGCGATCTGGGCTATTGAGCGACGTGCAGTTGTACGAGGAGTATCCATCGACCTATCGCGCGGACATCAGTCGGCGGCACCGCTGGATTCGCGGCGACTGGCAACTGGCGGGATGGCTGCTGCCGCGGGTGCCCGGCCCCGGCAAGCGCCGGCTGAGCAATCCATTGTCTGCGCTTTCGCTCTGGAAGCTCTTCGACAACCTGCGGCGCAGTCTCGTCCCGGCGGTATTGACGCTGCTGCTGCTGCTCGGATGGACCGTGCTTCCGCATGCCTGGGTGTGGACGTTGGCGGCGATCGCGATCCTTTGGCTTCCGTCGGCGAGTGCCTCCATCCTGGAATTGTTGCGGAAGCCGGACGAGGTGCTGCTGCGGCAGCACCTCGCCGCCACCGCGAGCCTGGCCAGCCGGCACGCCGCGCAAATGGCGCTGACACTCGCCTTCCTCCCGTACGAGGCGACTGTCAACCTCGATGCGATCGCACGCACCGTGTGGCGGATGCTGATTGGACATCGACGGCTTCTCGAATGGAATCCGTCGGCCGCCGACGAACGCGATCATCGCCGCGTCGACGACACAAGCAGCCGCTCCGAACTTGCAATGGCGGTCAAGTCGATGTGGATCGCCCCGGTCATCGCTGCGGCTACCGCGATCCTCCTGACACTATCCGCTCCGCCCGCATTGGCGGAAGCCGCGCCCATACTTTTCCTGTGGTTCGTCTCGCCCGGACTCGCATGGTGGATCAGCCGGCCGCTCGCTCGGCGCGAAGTGCAGCTGACGATGGACCAGACGCTCTTCCTCCGAAAGCTCACGCGAAGGACATGGGCGTTCTTCGAGACCTTCGTCGGTCCGGACGACCGATGGCTGCCGCCGGACAACTGCCAGGAACATCCGATCGCCAGCGTTGCGCATCGCACCTCGCCGACGAACATGGGACTTGCGCTGCTGGCGAATCTGACTGCCTACGACTTTGGCTACATCCCGGCCGGACAACTCATCCTGCGCACGGCGAATGCAATGACCACGATGAAGGCCATGGAACGGTACGAGGGGCACTTCTACAATTGGTACGACACACAGTCCCTGAAGCCGCTGCCGCCTCATTATGTCTCGGCGGTGGACAGCGGGAACCTCGCGGGTCATCTGATGACCTTGCGGCCGGGACTGCTCGCGCTTGCCGACGACAGGATCATGGATCCGCAATGGTTCGAAGGCTTGAGCGACACGCTGCGGACACTCACCGACGCCGTTGGCGGAGCCGCGCCGGCTCCGCTCGTTCGCCTGCAGAGGGATCTGGAAACCGCTTACGACTCGCGGCCGGCGACAATCGCAGCGGCGCGGCAGTGGCTCGACCGGCTCGACGCGAGCGTCGCCGAGGTCGCCGCGCATGTCGCCGTCATTCCCGGCGCCGATTCCGCCAGCGAAACTGCGCCTGCGAGTGAAACGACGTTTTGGACGGATGCCCTGGTCCGTCAGTGCCGGATCATGCAGGACGAGTTGGCATTTCTCGCCCCGTGGAGCGCGCTGCCGGCCGCGCCGAGCGGGTTTGGCGACCTGGTGGGCAACCACGAGATCCCGACGTTGCGTGAACTCGCGGCGCTCGAAGCGGAATTGCTGCCGGCCATCGAGCGCCGGCTGCGCGCGGACACGTCGCCCGCGGACCGCGCATGGCTCGATGAGTTGGGACGAGTCGCCACCGAAGCGAGCCATCGCGCCACCGAGCGGATAGCGGAGATCGAGCGCCTGGCGCTGCAATGCGAGGAACTGGCCCGCATGGAGTACGACTTTCTCTACGACAGGGCGCGTCACCTGCTGGCCATCGGCTACAACGTCGAACAGCGCAGGCAGGATCCGAGTAACTACGATTTGCTCGCTTCGGAAGCGAGGTTTTCCAGTTTCGTGGCGATTTCACAGGGGCAACTGCCGCAGGAGAACTGGTTCGCGCTCGGGCGCATGCTCACGACCGCAGGGGGGCAATCGATCCTCCTGTCCTGGAGCGGTTCGATGTTCGAGTACCTGATGCCGCTCCTGGTGATGCCTACGTACGACAACACGCTGCTCGACCAGACCTTTCGCGTGACGGTGCAGCGACAGATCGCGTACGGGAAGCAGCGTGGCGTGCCCTGGGGCATCTCGGAGTGCGGCTACAACTCGGTCGACGCGAACCTGAACTACCAGTACCGCGCCTTTGGCGTGCCCGGCCTGGGGTTGAAGCGCGGGCTCGCGGAGGATCTCGTCATTGCTCCCTACGCGTCGGCGCTCGCGCTGATGGTGGCGCCCGAGGAGGCGTGCCTCAACCTGCAGCGGCTTGCGGCCGGCGGGCTCGCCGGACGTTTCGGCCTTTACGAGGCAATCGACTACACCCCTGCCTGCCGCGCGGGCAAACCAGCGCCGTCGTGCGTTCGTTCATGGCGCATCACCAGGGCATGATCCTGCTCTCGCTGGCTCACTTGCTGCTCGCCCGTCCGATGCAGAAGCGTTTCGAGTCGGACCCGCTGATCAAGGCGACCCTGCTGTTGCTGCAGGAGCGCATTCCAAAGGCCGCAGCGATCTATTCGCCTCCGGCCGAACTTTCCGCGATTCGCGGGATTTCCAGCGGTCCCGAGGCGCCGGTACGCGTCCTCCGCAGTCCCGACACGCCGATACCGGAAGTGCAGCTGTTGTCGAACGGCAGATACCACGTCATGGTCACGAACGCTGGCGGGGGGAGCAGCCGATGGAAGGACCTCGCCGTCACCCGCTGGCGCGAAGACAGCACCTGCGACAACTGGGGCACGTTCTGCTACATCCGCGACGTGGCGAGCGGAGACTTCTGGTCGACCGCACACCAGCCGACGCTGAAGCGTCCAGCACACTACGAAGCGATCTTCACCGAAGCACGCGCCGAATTTCGCCGGCGCGACAACGATTTCGAATCGCATACCGAGATCGTCGTTTCGCCGGAAGACGACATCGAGCTGCGCCGGCTCCGCATCACCAACCGCTCGCGGACGCGGCGGACGATCGATGTCACGAGTTACGCGGAAGTCGCTCTCGCGTCGCCTGCCGCGGACGCGCTGCATCCGGCGTTTTCCAATCTCTTCGTGCAGACGGAGATCATCCCGCAGCGGCAAGCCATCCTGTGCACGCGCCGGCCCCGATCGCAGGACGAGCAGGCGCCCTGGATGTTTCACCTCATGGCCCTCCACGGGCCGGATTCGTTGGACGTTTCCTACGAGACGGACCGAATGGCGTTCATCGGACGCGGACGCACGGTTGCCGCTCCGCAGGCGATGACCGATTCAGAATGGCTGTCGGGCACCGAGGGTTCGGTCCTGGATCCGATCGTCGCGATCCGGCATCGTATGACTCTCGATCCGCAACAAACGGCAACGATCGATATCGCATCCGGCATGGCCGAAACGCGCGACAGCGCATTGAGCCTCGTCGAAAAATATCAGGATCGGCATCTGGCGGACCGCGTTTTCGAACTGGCGTGGACGCACAGCTCCGTGATGCTGCGGCAGATCAATGCCACCGAGTCCGATGCGCAGCTCTATGGACGCCTCGCCAGTTCCGTCATCTACGCCAATGCCTCGCTGCGCGCGGAACCCGGCCTCCTTTTCAGGAATCGGCGCGGGCAGTCCGGGCTGTGGAGCTACGCGATTTCGGGCGATTTGCCGATCGTTCTGCTGCAGATCGGAGACTCGGAAAACATCGATCTCGTTCGCCGGCTGGTGCAGGCGCACGCGTACTGGCGGTTGAAAGGCCTGGCGGTGGATCTGGTGATCTGGAACGAAGACCGCGGCGGTTACCGGCAAGTCCTCCAGGATCAGATCATGGGGCTGATCGCCGCCGGCGTCGAAGCGCACGTGATGGACCGACCGGGCGGGATCTTCGTGCGGCGGGCGGAGCAGATCTCGGACGAAGACCGCATCCTGCTCCAATCCGTGGCGCGCGCCATCATCACCGACCGGCGCGGGAGTCTGGTGGAACAGGTCACCCGGCGCGGACCCGTGGAGGTGCGGGTCCCACGCCTCGTGCCGACCCGTATCCATCGTGGCGAAACCCCGCCGGCTGAACTCCCCTCGCGCGAATTGATCCTGTTCAACGGGCTTGGGGGATTCACGCCCGACGGCAGCGAGTACGTCATCACGACACTCGCGGGGCAAGCAACGCCCGCGCCCTGGGCAAATGTGCTGGCGAACCCGAATTTCGGGACGGTAATTTCCGAGAGCGGGCTCGCGTACACGTGGGGCGAAAACGCTCACGAGTTCCGCCTTACCCCCTGGCACAACGACCCCGTGAGCGATGCGAGCGGAGAAGCTTTCTTCCTTCGCGACGAAGAGTCCGGCCATTTCTGGTCGCCCGCGGCGTTGCCCAGCCGCGGAGCCGGCGCCTATGTCACCCGTCACGGATTCGGCTACAGCGTCTTCGAGCATCGCGAGGATGGAATCAGCTCGGAGCTGTGGGTGTATGTGGCCATCGATGCATCGGTGAAGTTCTCGGTGCTGAAAGTTCGCAACACCTCGGGCCGGTCGCGCCGGCTCTCGGCCACCGGATATGCGGAATGGGTGCTCGGGGATCTGCGGCCGAAGACGACGATGCACGTGATCACGGAAATCGATGCAAAGAGCGGCGCGCTCCTGGCGCGTAACTCCTACAACACGGAGTTCCCCGACCGCGTCGCATTCTTCGACGTGGACGACCCGACCCGCAGCGTCAGCGGTAACCGCACGGAATTCCTGGGACGTAACGGCGCGCTCGGCAATCCGGCCGCGATGGCGCGATCGCGCCTTTCCGGCAAGGTGGGCGCCGCGCTCGATCCCTGCGCCGCCATCCAGGTCGCCTTCGAACTGGCCGACGGCCAGGAGCGCGAGATCGTCTTCAGGCTTGGCGTGGGTCGAAATGCCGCCGACGCCGGCAGCCTCGTGCAACGCTTCCGGGGACCGGCCGCCGCTCATGGCGCGCTGGACGCGGTACGAGCGCACTGGAAGCGCACGCTCGGCGCCGTGCAGGTGGAAACGCCGGACGCGTCGCTCAACGTGCTGGTCAACGGCTGGCTTTTGTACCAGACCGTTGCATGCCGCCTGTGGGCGCGCAGCGGCTACTACCAATCGGGCGGGGCTTTTGGCTTCCGCGACCAGTTGCAGGACGTGATGGCGCTCGTCCACACCGAGCCCGCGCTCATGCGCGAGCATCTGCTTCGCTGCGCGGGTCGTCAGTTCGCGGAAGGAGATGTCCAGCATTGGTGGCATCCGCCGTCGGGCCGGGGCGTGCGCACGCGTTGTTCGGATGACTATCTCTGGCTGCCCCTCGCGACGGCACGCTATGTGAAGGCGACCGGGGACAGCGGCGTGCTGGATGAATCGATTCATTTCCTGGAGGGTCGCCCCGTGAATCCGGGGGACGACTCCTACTACGATCTGCCGCGCCGGTCAGGAGAGTCGGCCAGCGTTTACGAGCACTGCGTGCGCGCTATCATGCATGGCCTGCAATACGGGGCGCACGGCCTGCCGCTGATGGGCTCCGGCGACTGGAATGACGGCATGAACCTGGTCGGAATCAAGGGCGCGGGCGAAAGCGTCTGGCTGGGCTTTTTTCTTTGCACCGTGCTGAAGCAGTTCGCCGAGGTCGCGCAACGGAAGGGTGACTCGTCGTTCGCCGAGCGATGCGAAGAGGAGGGGATCAAGCTTCGCCAGAATCTCGAGCAGCACGGCTGGGACGGCGCGTGGTATCGGCGCGCGTACTTCGATGATGGCGCGCCGCTGGGATCCGCGAGCAACGTCGAGTGCCAGATCGATTCCATTGCGCAAAGCTGGTCGGTGCTATCGGGCGCGGGCGATGCCAAGCGCTCGCGGCTGGCGATGAAGGCCGTCGATGAACGCCTCGTGCGCCGCGACCACGGGTTGATCCAGCTTCTGGATCCACCCTTCGACCGATCGAATCTCGACCCCGGCTACATCAAAGGCTACGTCCCGGGCGTGCGGGAGAACGGCGGGCAGTACACGCACGGTGCGATCTGGTCGGCGATGGCCTTTGCGGCCATGGGTGATCGCGAACGTGCCTGGGAACTCACGACGATGATGAACCCGGTGAACCGTGCGCAAACGCCGGAGGGCATGGCGACCTACAAGGCGGAGCCGTATGTCATTGCCGCCGATGTCTACGCGATGGTGCCGCATAGCGGCCGCGGCGGATGGAGCTGGTACACGGGCTCTGCCGGCTGGATGTATCGGCTCATCGTCGAATCGTTGCTCGGGCTCGCGCGGGAAGGAGATCGGCTGCGCTTCACGCCATGTCTTCCCGCGGAATGGACTGCGTTCACGATGCGTTACAGGTACGGCGCGACCGTGTACGACATCGCCGTTCATCAGGTGCTCGCCAGCGTCGCCGGAGAGATCGACGCGACGAGCGTGACGGTGGATGGCATCGCGCAACCCGACGGTTCGATACAACTCGTCGACGATCATGCGGCGCACCGCGTCGCCGTCGCCGTGCGCGTGGCTCGCGTCGGACCCGGCATGCCCTACGTGATCAATTCAACCGCGAAATCGCGGGCTGTTCGACCAAGCCGAGGATGACGCGGATTGGAAGCGGGCTCCCCGTGGGTCATTCGCACGGCCTCTCGCAGTCCCGGACTGCCGAGGCAAGAACGAGCGTCGCTATCGTGGGCGGCAAATAGTCGTGGGCTTGTGCGCCAGCGCACATACGCGCCGGACGATTCCGGATATTGTTTCCTTGCGGTCAACGGCACGGGACGCCACGAAGATTCCGCGCCAGAGTTGCCGGTTCATAGCGCGTTGACCGCGAGAGCCATCCGAAATCGCCGCCTTGAGGAGCCTCACATGTTTGGCAAGACCAAAGGCAATCGAATCTCAGCGAGTGCCGATACCTCAAAAGACGCATGCCTATTGGGGGTGAATAGCCTGGTGGCCAACAATGTCTACGACGCTGAAGGCATTCTTGTGGGCAAGCTCGAAGAGATCGTGATCGATACGCGTACAGGGTGCGTCCGCCATGCCGTGTTGGCGGTTGGAGGCATTCTGGGGCTCGGACGAAAGCGCGTTGCCATTCCGTGGAGCGCACTGAAGCCCGATGCCCAATACCGTCGATGCGTCGTCGACGTGGCGCAAATGCAGCTTACCGCCGTACGAGTTTCCGACGACGACCCTTGGCTGCAACGGAACGGCGCGACACACGCCAACACGAACCATCCGCGCCAGGCGCCAATGCGTGGCATGAGGTTGACCTAGTACGGCGAGTCAGAAATTCGTTCGATAGACCGCGGCGCTCATTGTCCACTGAGGGTGGGCATGCTGCGCTGGTCGACCTGACCGTAGCGCGTGCTACGGTTTCTGTCTCACGACGCGATCCGGGAAGCAGCGGCCACAAGCTTGCTTGGGGATACGCGCGACTCGGCGCGCCAGCAACGTGTCGCGGTGGAGTCTGACCTTGAGCGCGGCGACAGGTCGCGCGACGGCCCGGAAGCGCCAACCGACCTAGGTACCCTCGCCGTGCGCCCCTTCCGTGTTCATTTCCGGAGGGCTAGGGATCCGAGTCTCCGCCGTGCGCAAGCAGAATGCCAAGGACGAGGCCTGCCACGGTGCAGATGGCCATGGCCTGCCAGGGATTGGCACGGACATAGTCGTCGGTCGCTCGTCCGGCCGCCCGGGTTTTCGCCAGCGCCACATCCTGGAGTTCGGCGACGTGGGCTTTGGCCGCTTTCAGCGATTCAGCCGCTTTGGCGCGCATCTCATCGACGCGTTGTCCAGTCTGACTGGCGGTGGCCTTCAGCAGCTGTTCCATGTCGGCCGCAAGCACTCTGAGATCGGCCATCAGCTTGTCGGTGGTAACTCGATCACCTTCTGCCTCCGTTGCCAATTCTCTCGCGTTCATAGCCATTGCCCTTTACGTTTTGGTGTCGCTCACGTCCGACGACGCGCGAGAGGCTCGTCCGGCGACCAAAGCATCGCCGAGCCCCTGCGACCCGCACCTGACGATTGAATCCGTGCCCCCGCCGAAACCGTTGCCTGTGGGCAGCGCTGCGCGTGGTGGCGACCCTGGCGCGATCCGGCGCCGGGGACTGGCCAAGGCGTCATAACGTGCGTCGCCCGCTGATGAGGTTTACCAGGATCATGATGATCGCGACCACCAGAAGAATGTGGATAAAACCTCCCAAGGTATAGGAGCTGACGAGCCCTAGGAGCCACAATACGAGCAGAACAACCGCAATCGTATAAAGCATGGTATGCACCTTTTCGTTGTTCGGTTTCCCGGTTGTTGGCGGACGTAGCGTCCAGCGTGGCTGGCTGCAACGTCATCCGCTCCCGGCCCGATCTCGACGGCGAGCTAATTCTGCAGGGCACAAAGAGCATGCCGTGTAATGCGCCTCAAGACCCGATGAAATTCTGGTCGCCTTCGCATTCACCGTCTGTTCGGCAGCGCACACTACACGGGTCCGGCATGACGCGCTGGGAAATCCGAGGGCGTATCAACGCAGCCGTCCGGGACGTGCCGGACTGATTACAACGGTCTGTCGCCGTACGACCGCGCCAGAAGGCTGGCGAATTCGTGCCTGCCGAGGCCGACCACGCCGCAGATGCATCGGTAGACCGGGCCCGCGATGCCGGTGGAAACCCAGCCACACGACCCCGCGCATGGCGGGGCATGCGCGCTTCTTCCTGGCGGCGCGCCCTGCGCAAATGCAGGGAGACGATGAATCGTCGTATCCAGCGCACCTATTTCTTGGCGCCCTTTGCCGCATCCTCGATTTTCTGGCCCGCCTTCTCGAGTTGTTGCCCGGCGCTTTCGATTGTCTTGTCGATTTCCTTGCCCGCACGCTCCACCGGACCCTCCTTCTTCTCGCATGCAGACAGTCCCACCACCAAAATACTCATCACCAGGCCTGCGCTGACGCTGTTGCGGATCTTCGTCATGCGCTTCTCCTCTTTTTCCGGTGTCAGTTCATTCACCCAGCAACTCGGCTATCGGTTGCAACTGCTCGACCTCACCGTAGCACGGGTTACGGTTGCCGTCTCGCGTCCTTCCCCGCAGACCACGCGCTGATTCAGCGCGACGAGCGATACCGATTCTTCTCGAGGGACTAGCGGTTCGAGCGCTGCCAGTCCGGCCGCTCGCCGTACGGATAGTCGTTAGAAATCCGCCGTCCCGACGAAATGACGTTATTGAGGCCCGGCGGCAGTGTCGCGTAGTCGCCCGGGCCGAAGGTGCGGCAATCGCCGCGGAATTCGGCGTCGCTGCAGAAGATCCAGTAGCCGCTGTCGACGTGGACCGAGGACGCTCGGTCGTTGAAACCGGTGCCGTCGAGGTTGCGCATCGTGTCGTTCAATGCGAAGGAGCGCCCTGAGAGATTCGGGCCTTCGTACAACGTTACGCTGGCGTTACGACCGCGATTGCGGCCGTCGTTCGGGTTGCGGCCGTCGTTGCCGTAGCGAGGATCGTTGGGGTTGTTCGAGTATCGGGTGGCGACCGGGCGGGCGGAGCTGACTCGTCCGGAGAGCTCGCCCAGGTCTGCGTAACGGCCCGGGCCGAGAATCTGGCAACCGCCGGCGAAATTGGCGTCAACGCACAGTTCCCATTGCCCCTCGTGCACGATCGCCGACCGCGCCCGGTCGTTGAAGCCGCTGCCGTCGAAGTTCGCGACGGAACGATCGACGCTCATATTGCCTCCGCCGAAGTTGCCGCCCTGGTAGAACGTGATGCTGTCGGCGAGAACGGTGGTGGGCGCCAGCGCAAGCATGCCGAGAAAAATCGGTTTGAGGATGTGTTTCATGGTGTCGCTACCTCTAGATCGTTGATGCGCGAGTGCGGAACGATTCGCTCCGCTGGCGTTTTGCCTGCGACGCGAGAAAGGCGCCGAGCGCTGAACTTCCGGCGAAGGCGAACAGCCGGATCCGATGAGGAATTCCACGAACACCCGCAACCGATCGTATGCCGATTCCCTACATCGACGGCGCTTCTCCAGTGCGAGCGTTGCAAGTCTCCTGGAATTCAACGAGTTCATCATGACGGTTGAGCGCACGCAGGTCTGTGCGTTGACGTACATAGACGGCGCGCGGTCGGCGCCATCAACCCGCGTCGGCGTCGTGACTGCGCGATGCCGCCGGATACGCGTGCCGGTTGGCGTAGACGCGCGTGAATTCCGCGCCGAGCAGGAAGACCTGCGCGGAGTAGTACAGCCACAGCAGCAGTATCACCATCGTACCGGCGGCGCCGTAGATCGACGCCATCGCGGTTTGTCCCAGATACAGCCCGATTGCCATTTGGCCGGCGCTGAGGAGCAGCGCGGTGATGAGTGCGCCGATCCACACGTCTTTCCAGGCGATGGGAACGTTCGGCAGCCATTTGTACAGCATCGACACCAGCAGCGTGATGACCGCGAGCGAAAAGACGTAATTGCAAATCTGCAGTACCAGCACCGCCGCTCGCGGGAAATACGCCCCCCAGTAGGTGCCGAACCCCGCAAGGAGGCCGGTCAGCACCAGCGAGACGAGCAGAAGAAACCCGATGCCCAGGATTATGCCCAGCGAGAGAAAGCGGGCGCGCAGGATCCACCACAAGCTGCCTCCTTCGCGCGGCGGCACTTTCCAGATGCGGTCGAGAGCGTCCTGCAGCTCGACCAGCACGGTCGTTGCGCCGACCAGCAGCGTGCCTGCGCCGATCACGGTCGCGACGATGCCGGTCGTGGAATCCCGCGTAGCCTTCAGCATCGCCTGTATTGCTTCGGCCGCCGGGGTGCCGACCAGTCCGGCCAGTTGCGCCACGACCGCTCCGCGCGCCGCGTCCGCCCCGAAAACCGCACCGGCGACGCCGATCACGATGATCAGCAGCGGGGCGAGCGAAAATGCGCTGTAGAACGCGAGTGCCGCCCCCATGCTGGGCGCATGGTCGTCGGACCAGGCGACAATGGACTGCTTGATCAGATGGAGATAGGACGGCCGGCGCATGGCACTCCCGCCGCTGCCCCGCGCGGACGACATCGGACTGGATCCGTTCACCGATTCCTGCCGCGGCTCCACCGACCGGTCGAGTTGGCGCCTTTCGACACCGGGCGCCGCCGACGACCCCGATCGCGCCGCGGCTGTGTCATCCGCGCGGCTGGC
>JAAFGU010000490.1 GCA_010365205.1 Aromatoleum sp.
GCGGCATCGCGGCGGTCGACGTCGGGCGCGCCGGATGGGGCGTGCTGGCCCTCGAACGCTACTCGCTGCAGTTCCCCGACGATGCCCGTGCCCGGCTGGAACTCGCGCGCGCCTACTTCTATGCCGGCGACGATGTCCGCGCCCGGCAGGAATTCGAGGCGGTGGCCCGGCGCGACCCGCCGCCGGC
This sequence comes from Aromatoleum sp., assembly GCA_010365205.1. Classification (GTDB taxonomy): domain Bacteria; phylum Pseudomonadota; class Gammaproteobacteria; order Burkholderiales; family Casimicrobiaceae; genus CAIWHR01. Next base: position 188 of record JAAFGU010000490.1, read on the forward strand.
CGTGCGCGCGGGAGTCCAGCGCTATCTCGACGCGCTCGCGAGCCGCGAAGGCCGCTATCAGACGCGCGTTCGGGCCTGGCTCGAAGCGGGGGCCGGCTGGGATTCCAACGCCAACGCCGGCGTCGCGCAGGCGGATATCACGCTGCCTGTGCTCGGGCGGGTTTCGGTAGCAGACGCGGGCGTGAAGAAGAGCGACAGTTTCGGCTGGCTCGCGGGCAGCGCCTCGATCGACCACCCTGTCGCACCCGGCGTGACGCTTCATGGCGGGGTCTGGGGCAGCGGGACCTTTTATCGCGACTTGAACCAGCTCGACCTCGGTAGCCTGGGCGCCTCGCTGGGCGCCAGTTATCTCGCCGGCGCGAACATTTTCGCGCTGACGTACGCGCACGGCGAAATCCTGCTCGACGGTTCCAGGTACCGCTCGACGGACGGCATCAGCGTGGAATGGCGGCGCCAGTTGTCGGAGCGATCGATGGTCAGCGTGGCGCCGCAGGTCGCGCGCCTCGACTACGCGGGTGTGAACGATGTCCGCGATTCCGATCTCGCCGCCGTCTCGTTCGCGTACCACCGCTGGTGGCTGACCGCGTGGCAACCCGTGTTGTCGGTCACCGCGTATGGCGGCGACGAGCATAATCGGCGCGATCGGCCCGACTTGGGACGCAAGCTCTACGGCGCCGGCGCCGACCTCACCGTATCGCCGTCGACGCAGTGGGCGCTGACCGTTGGCGTGAACTACCTGCGCAGCAACTACGACGGCGCGACGCCGCTCCTCGGCGTGACGCGCAACGACGACAACTGGGTCGCGAATCTGGGGGCGACGTATTTTCTGACACGCAACTGGAGCGCGCGGCTGGACTACCAATACGCGCGCAACGATTCCGGCCTCGCGCTGTACGAATACACGCGCCACGTCGTCGCGGCCAAGATCCGCTACGACTTCAAGTGAAAGAGGCGGCCATGCACGCACGAGCTTCGTTTCGCTGCGCCTCGGTGCTTCCCTTCCTGCTGCCGCTTTTGCTCATGGCGGCGGCGTGCCTCGCCGCCGGCAACGCGGCGGCGCAGGTCGCGGGCCGCGTCGTGCTCTCCGTCG
>JAAFGU010000091.1 GCA_010365205.1 Aromatoleum sp.
TGGGACGAGCTGACCGCCGTCGCGTTGACACTCGCGGGCAAGCCGTCGCGGCCGCTGCAGGCGGCGTAGCCGGGGCTCCGCGATTCGCGCTCGCGGGCGCGCGCCCTATCGCTCCATCACGTCGACGCGGGCGGCGCCGAAGGCATCCGAGCAGACTCTGATCGCCGCCAGATTGCGCTTGCTTCCCGCCGCTAGGCAGCGTTCGGTGTCTGCCTCGCTGGAGCGGCCGAGGAGCCACTGCAACTGGGCGCGGCCCTGCGTGTCGGTAAGCAAGGTGCTGAACGGCCCGGATTTGTTGCCGTCGAGCGGCTTCAGATCGCGCTCCGACTCGGCGACCACGGCCAATACGACATTGCGGCCCGGCGGCCCCTGACTCTGGACTCGCCAATGGAGGCGCGGCAACTGCAGCGTCTCACCCGCGGCGATGCGGTTGTTACGGTCCAGATCGTTGGGAAACAAGAGATAGAAACTCTTCTCGTCGGAGCCCAACAGGATCACGTAGACAACACCAGCATGGCTGGAGGTAAGCCGCAGGTCGAGAAAATCCTTCCCGATCTGCAGCGTCGAGGGCGTCGCCGTGAGTTCGACGCGGACACGGCCGTCACGCTGTGCCAGCACATCGTCGAGCGCTGCGCGCGGCGACTGCGCAATCGCGGACGTGCCGGAAGCCGGAGGCGTCGCGCCGGCATTCAAGTCGCCGCTCGCCGGCGTGGCGACCGTGCCCGTCACGCCCGGAGTGGGACTGAAGCCGGCGTTGCCGGTCACCATGGCAACCGCCTCCGGCTTCGCGCCCGCGGTTCCCGCGCCCGGGACGATGCCGCGCCGATTCGTGCAGGCGGCGAGCTCGGCCACGGTAATCGAGCCCGAGCGATCGGCGTCGGTCGCATCGCCCATCAGGCAATCGGCAAAGGTCTGGGTAAAGATGCCGCCCGCGAGCGCCTGATCCAGGCCCTGCAGGGCGCCCACCGCCGATTGAACGTGAACGAGGTTCGAGGTGGGCGCCCCCGCTCGATACGCGGCGTCGACCAGCGGCATCGCTGCGCCCTCGACCGGCGGAACGCAGCTGCTCGCCGCGGCGATCGGCAGGAATTTCTTCGCCGGGTTCGGCGTTGGGCGCCCGCCCGCCGCGGGCGCGGAGTACGCCGCGTCGGATACCACCATCACCTTGTCCGCGTTGGTGAAGAGCGGCTTCAACCGCGCGGCAAGCGCGCCCGCCGACAGGCTTCGTCCATCCGTGCTGACCCACGCGCCGCCGCACGCCGCAGACGGCGGCTCCGAGAGCGAGAGCGTTCCGGGTCCGGAGAAATAGACGAGCACCTGATCGCCCGGTTGCACACGCTGCGCCAGCCGGTCGAGCGCGTCCTCGATACCGCGCAAGCCGGCGTCGCTTCCACGAACGATCTCGACGTTGTCCTCGGGTATGCCCATCCGTTGCGCCATGAGTCGCGCCGACTCGATATCGTGCGCGACGCCCGGCCAGCGCTGGGGCGGCTGGCCTTCGCCGCCCGCACTCTCGACGCCAATGATCAGGGCCAGCCGCGACGCCTTGGGAATGCGCCGGATCCCGGCTGCAACCACGATGTTGTTCGACGCGCCGCGGCCGCTCTCGAGTCGCGCCAGCGATGCCACCGCGGCACTGTCACCGGCGAGGCTCGTCGCACGAACCCATCCGGTCGCGCCGTCGACGCGAAGCTGGACCCACCCGGCGTCGGTCTTCAGGAGCTCGACCCGCGTGCCGATGTCGATTCGCCGGATTGCCGCGGAATCGACGTAACGATCGGCCCGCAGGTCGGCCGCTCGCGTCATCATCGTGTCGGCGCCGGTTGCGGCCGCCGCCCATAGCGCGATGCACGCCGTTGCGGCGATGACGGCGAGCCGGAAGGAAGCAACGCTCACGACAGTGCCGCCTCGGTCATCTGCAGGACCGTGCGGCTCACGAGCCCGCGCACGCGATACATGAGGCTGTCGCTGCGCGCGCTCAGCGGATGGCCGGCATCCGGCGCGGGCGCGGCATCGCCCGATTGCGCATCGCCCGCGGTGCTTGCGGGTTCCGCGTCGAGCACCTCCTCGAGAAACTGGTGTTCCATCGGCAGCTCGCGCTTGCGCAGCGTTTGCAGGCCGTCGAAGAAGCGTCGCGCCTCGTCACGGTCTCGCTCGATCGCGGTTCCGTCATCCGCCTTCTGCATCCAGGTGGCGACCAGCACGCCGCTGAAGGCGATCCCCAGCCACCCCGTTTGAGCGCCGAGCCCGGAGGTGACGCGGGCATGCGGCGCGGTCGCGCGCAACAGGTTGAGGTAGCGCGTTTCAAAGCCGTCCACCCGGTTTGTCGGTGGCAGCGTCGTGGCCAAACAACCCAGCCAATGCTTGGCTCCCTTCTCGAATTCCGGTGCGAACCAGTCGTCGCCTGCCCACCGTTTGCGGATCTGCGCACTGTAGATCTTGACGGCCGAAAAATACAGGAACGCCATCGATGCCGGCGCCGTCAGGTCGATGAAGGTGTTGGAGAGGTTCATGCTGAGATACGAAATGCCTACCAGCACCGTCGGCGCGATCACGAACGCAAGCCGCATCTGCTCGTGCGAATAGCGAATGCACAACCATGGCATCGCGACCAGCAGCAGCACGGCGAGCGCGATGTCGGTCGGCACCGACAACTCGTGATAGAAGCGGTCATTCTTCATGTCGTCGATGGCGGTGGCGAGTATATCGACACCGGGATGGGTGCGCGATATCGGCGTTCCCTTGAGGTCGAAGAGGCCCGGCGCGGTCGCGCCGATGACGACGATCCTGTCGCGGAACTCGTCTGCGGGACGGCTGCGCTGCTTGCGCATCAGGTCCGCGAACACATCGGAAAAACTCGCCGTACGATAGGCCATCACCTTGTCGTTGAACTGCAGCTTCTTCGACGGCGCGTCGGGCAGCCGCCAGCCGAAATCGAGCGCCATCCGGGCCGGGAGCGACAGCACCCGGTAGCCGTCGACGTCCTCCCACACCCGGTACCGGCGGATGAGGCTGTCCGCGTCCGGATCCACGTTGTGCGTGCCGAGCCGGCCGCTGCGCAGCACGCTGTCGAAGTAAGGCAGCACCACGGCAAGTGTAGGCGGCGAACCCGCGCGCGGCAGCGAAGGCTGCGGGACGACGAGGCCGGTCAACTGGTCGGCGCGCACCGCACTCTTGCCGTCGTTGGCCGGGTTCAAGCGCAGCACCGGAAAATACGCGATCCGGCTGCGTGCAACCGCTTCCTCGAAGGCGCGCTCGCTCACCGGGTTCTGCCGGTCCGCGTCGGAAAACAGGATATCGAACACCACCGCTTTCGCGCCCTGCGCTTCCAGCTCGGCAAGCACGGTTGCCAGCACGTCGCGAGGCCACGGCCAGCGCCCGTATTCTTCCGCCATCGCGGCCAGCGAGCGCTCGTCGATGTCCAGCAGGACGATGTCGCGGTCCGGAACCGGAACCTTGAAACGATGAGTGAGCATCCAATCGTACGTCGACGTCTTCAGATGATGCTGGCGATCGAACATCGTCGACAGCATCATCCAGGCGGCCAAGGCAACGGCGAGGCCGATATAGACGTGACGCGGGTCGATGCGGGCGAGCAGTGTCGACCACGGCCCCATCGCCCGGCGCATCAGCTTCGAGTAGCGCAGTCGAAGCTTCAACGCGTCGGATCGCCGAACAAGGCGTACGGCGCCCAATAGAACGGGTGAACGTAGCTGCCGTTCCCCAGCGTTCCATCGATCATGGCGAGCTGGGCGCGGCGAAGGCTGCCGGCGCGGCTGCCTTTGGTGTCCTTCGCATAGTCCGAGAAAATCGCGCTCACCAATTGTCGCGCCGAGTCGGACTCCACCGCCCAGTGGGTGGCGAGCACCGATCGCGTGCCGGCGAAGAAGAACCCGCGCACGAGCCCGGACATCGCCGTTCCGTCGCGCTCGGCCCCGGCGGTGTTGCAGGCCGAGAGCACCACCCACTGCGAGTTGAGCTTCAGCGAGAGAACATCGTCAAGGGTGAGCAACGGCGATTCGGCCGGATCGTCGGTCGCCGCCATCGCCAGCGCCGGTTTCGACTGTCCGGGAATTTCGCCGGGAAGAAGACCATGCGTCGCAAATGCCACGACCCGGCGGTCGGCTAGCGGCGTGGTCAACACCGCCTTGCGCGTCGCCGCTGCTCCGAGAAGCAGATCCTGTTTCGCGTCCGCGCCCAGCGCCGACGCGAGCGCGATCAGCTCGTCCCGGGTTTCGGGAAGCGATGGAATGTTGGCATAGCGAAATCCGTTTTCGACCGAATACGTCGATGCCTGTTGTGCATTGGCGGTGACGACGAGATTTCGCACTCCGGGTTTCGTTGCGGGCGTTGCGGCTTTCCCCGACGCCTGAACCTTTGCCGCAGGCGCGAGCCGGAACAAGGGATCGCCGAAGCCGATGAAGGGCCGCGCCGCGAGTGCGCGCGATTCGACCTGTCGCAGCGTCACGAACGCGGCTGCACCCGGCGTCTGGGCGATCGCAAAATCGCGGCCCAGCCAAGCGGCGGTCTTGAGGTCGTTTCCCGGAGCGGTCACCAGCGCGGCCAAGGGCAGCGATCCCAGCGCACCGCCGGCGGAGATGTTCAGCACCGTCGCACCCTCCAATGCCGGGCGCAGCGGGCGCAGCAGCTCGTTGTAGATCTCCAGGCCCGGCGCAAGGTCCATCGCCGGAAGACGCGGCAGCTTGTCGCCGACGTCGAGCATGGCGCGCATCGCCGCGACGCGGCCCGCGACGTCGCTCTCGGTCCAGCGCGAAATATGCAGCGCCCGCTTGCCGTTGGCGTTGACGGCCCACACGAACGTGCCTTCGCGGCCCGGATAGATGCCGATAAACGCTTCGCCGCCGGTCAAAGCCTTCTGAATGGCATCGAGGTTCGGATTGACCGGGTTCACCAACGCGAGGAACTCGGGGAACTTCGAAGTCAATTCGCGCCGGATAGCCTCGAGTTGCTTCTGCGCAGCGTCCGCGATTTCCCGCTGCTTCTTCAGATCTTCGCTCAGCAGTTTGCGCTTCGCTTCCGGCGTATCCCTCGCGTCCGTCGCGAGCACGGTGGCGAAGATCTGGGCGTAGGCGTCGCGCAACTTGCCGCGTTGTTCCTGTTCCTGCGCCAGCAGAGCCGACAACGCCGGGTCGCCGGTGCGGACCTTTGCGGTGCTTTCCAGTATCGAGCGCTGCGCCACCCCGGTGCCCAGACGGTCGGTGACCTGCACCAGGCGTTCGAACACGCGGCGATCCACCGCGTCCGGCCCGCCGGACTGATAGCGCAGGGCGGCATACTTGAGGAATTCCGTCAGCGCGACGTTCAGATACTGGCCGCGCAAGCCGACCGGTGCGAGATCGACCCAGCCGCTCGAGGTATCGAGCAACGCGGTAAAGAGATCCTCGTAATCGGGCAGCGCCGAGCCCGGCACGTTGGCGATCAGATAAATCGCCCCCCGCACACCCCGTGCCTCCACCGTCAGCGGATGTTTCAGACCGTAGACCTTTTGCCGGTAGCGATAGCTGGTGTCGATCACCTTCATTGCCACGTCGAGGCGACTGTTCTTCGCCGCCAGCAGGGCGACCAGAGGCGCGCTGTAGCTCCGGTCGTAGGCGACCTTGTCGGCGCGAATCTCCTCGAGGAAAGCGCCGAACGTGACGTCTGCCTCTTCCCATCGCTCGAGGCCCATGAGCGAGACGACTTCGGCATTGCGCGCGAGGGCGAACAGGAGGCCCGTCGACAGCCCCCCCGCGCGGCGCAGCTCAGCGACGGATGCGCGCGCGCTTACCAGCGCTTCGTCGTAGCGCCGCTGCGAAACGTATGCCGCCGCCAGACGATGGTGCCATCCGCCCAATGAGTCCGGCCCAAGGTTTCCGAGGCGCGCTCGCGCCAGCCCATCCTGCGCGACGGCCAGCGCTTCGGCGGCACGCCCCTGCGCGACCAGCGCATAGACAAACTGTCCTTCCGTGTAATTGGCCAGCACTATTGCAGCGCGGTAGAGTGCCGCCCGAGTATCGCCGCCGACTTCCGCGCTGACCTTTTGCAGATAATTTCGTGAGGTCACCGTTGCCTCGCGCAGCGCGGCGACCCGCGCATCTGCATCGCCGCGCACTTTCATCACGTGCGCCTTGGCTTGCAGGGTGAGGACCAGCGCGTAGTTGCGCGCGCCCTCGGGGGTGGTGCTCGGAAGATCCGAATAGGCACGTTGCGCGATGGTGTTGACGCGCTCGCAGTTCCTGTCGTCGCTGATTTCGCAGTATCTCCACGCGAGGTTCGCCGCGGCGTTCGCCCGGAGAACGGGGTCCAGATCGGTGGAGGCCAGCAGCTTTTCGCCGTACTCCAGGCTTTTCTGCTGGCTGCCGAACGTGAACTGAGAGCTCGCCAGCTCCACCATCCAGCTCGCCCATTCCGGGCGATCTTTTCCGATTTCGACGAGCCGGTCCAGCGCGAGAATTGCCGTGGCCTGGTCACCGACAAGCCGCGCCGCCGCGCGCTGGCGAAGCGACAGATCGATACGGTCCTTCAACGGCGCATCGGCCGGGACCGGCGTCGCGAGCACTTTGCGCGCCTCGTCGTCGGTCATGTCGAGCTGGCGTTCCGGCGACGGCGCGACATCGGGGACCGGCTCGGCAGGCCCTTCCTGCGCCCACGGCTGGCCGGGCATGCAGACGAGCGCAATCCCGATGCCCGCGACCCGCAGAAAGCGTGCGGGAGTCCAGGCGTTGAATGAGGTTTTGGTCGCCTTCGGCATGATTACTTTCAGGGTAGACGATATCGGGTGACGACGGAATTTCGCGATATTGACCTGACGCTGCCGGTACTAGCCATCCCAGTTACCCCGCGCAATGCATTCCTCCAGCCGATCTTCGACGAATATGCTGGCCTCGGGAAAGGGCAGCCTCGCGGACATCTGGTGAATCCGCGTTCCCGTCATCAGGCGACGCAGATAGGGCATCGCGTAGTCGGCGGCGTGATAACCCCAGTTGATCAGGCGTTTTTGTTCGATCTCCGGCAGTGCGTGCAGTCGCGTCTCGAGATTCCACAGCGCCTCGATCATCTTCGCGTCGACCGGTGACGGACAATATTGTCGGTGGTTGCTCGGCAGCTCACCGACGTCCCAGTACGCGCCATCGCGGTCATAGGCGACATGGCGGCCGGCGAGGTCGGTGGTTCGGTCGCGCAAACGCTGCAGTTCGATGAATGTATTGGCGCGCAGCTCCGAGGGCTGATCGGCGACCAATTCGAGAACCCGGATCATCTGGGAAAGCCAATTGGTCGCCGGACGCGCCTCCGGCGCTGTGGTGCCGCCACCGTCGCTGATCAGCAGCGCCCCCGGAGCGTCCCAGATCGACTCGATGCCCAGGTTGTCAGCCACCCCCCCGTCGACAAGGGGAACCACTTCCCTGAACTTCTCCAGCTCGGCCGGATTGAGCTTCGAACCTTTGCGTCGACGCAGCGCCGCGGTGGCTTTTACGCTCGGGCTTTCCCGCCACTGCGTATCGCGCGGTCGAAACAACAGCGGCGACAGGAACGGCGGAAAGGCGGTGGATGCCGCAACGGCTTCCGCCAGGTGCACGCGCCCGGACGACGTGTAACCCAACAAAGCGTCGCCCATCAGGTCCCTTCTGAACGACCACACGGCGCCGCTTTGCAGGTTGGTGGCATTGAAAATGAAGCTCGGAATAACCGGCAGCTGCTCGAGTCGCGCGTCGTCGTAAAGCGCGCGCTTGTAAACCGCCTCGATCCCGCCGGCGGCCGCGGACGACCACAGGACGCCTGCCAGTATCGCCGGTACATCAATGGTGTTGTCGGCGAGCCGCATCAGCGGCACCGCGACCAGCGCCCGATAGCACGTCGCGTCCGGCACGCGGCCGGCCGCGCGTCCTTCGGGCGCCCGGTCCGCCTGAATGCGGTGCCACTGCAACGCCAGCACCGCGGATGTGATCGACCCGCCCGACACGCTCGAAATCTGCGACACCTGCGGAAGCAGACCAAGCTCGTGCAATCGCCAGAGCGTTCCGACGTGGAACAGCATTGCCCGGAAGCCTCCACCGGACAAAGCGATGTTGATCGGTTGCTCCGGTGCCTGCGGCTCGACTCGGCGATCCTCGCATCTCGCGCCGTTTGCCGAAGTGGCGTCCGCGACATAATTCGGCAACGTAACGCAACCGCTCAGGCAAAACCCGAGAACCATCGCCGGCAGATGCCGCCGAACGAGCGTCGATGCGACGAGCACGCCGAACCGGCCCTGAAGTGATCGCAACACGCCCCGCCCGCTGCAGAGGCCAGGCGATGCGGAGACTTGCGGCCAGCGTAGGGTGCCATGCATGGTAGGCGCGCCTGACAGCCCTCGGACGCAGGGCCGTTTCCTGTGCGACAGCGGGGATAGCCGCATTATGCCCTCCCGACTGCGTTTCGCGACCAAGCCGGATGGGCGCCATCGGGGCGCTGCGGGACGATCGCCGGACCGGCGCGCTCGTCCATCGGCTTATCGGAAATCTCCTCGCATCGTCTGCAGCGCAGCGAGGATTGCGCTGCCCGCCGTCTCGGTGCGCAACACCCGCGGCCCCAGCCGGACCGGCTGGAACCCGCGCGCGATCGCGGCGGCGATCTCGCGCGCGGTCAACCCGCCCTCGGGGCCAATCAGCACCGCGAGCGGACCCGCTGCGAGTGAACCATTCGGTGACGTCAATGCCGGCAGCGTCAACGCCGGCAAGCTCTGTTCGGCGAGCGGGTCCAGCACGAT
>JAAFGU010000092.1 GCA_010365205.1 Aromatoleum sp.
GGGCGCCGCGCCCGCCCGGGGAGGCGGCATGAGGATGGAGGGCACGAGCGTGGCGGGCTCACCCGGCAGCGTCGCTACGGCGCGCCCAGATGCGCCGCCAGAAATTTCGCGACGCGGCCGTAGAAATCGTAGCGATTGGCCTCGAGCAGGAAACCGTGGCCTTCGTCCGGATAGACGACCCATTCGACCGGCGTTCCCTGCGCCTTCAGCGAATCGCGCATCTTCTCGCCGTGAACGAGGGGCACGCGGTAGTCCTCGCCGCCGTACGCCATCAACACCGGCGCCTTGATCTTCGCGACGTTCGCGAGCGGCGACGTCGCCTTGAACTGCGCCGCGTCGGCATCGGGATCGCCGATCATCTCCTTCGCCGCATACTTGAGGTAGTCACTGTTCGCGAAATCCGACCATGTCACGTCGAACATCAGGTTGATGTCGGTCACGCCGACGTAGTTGACGCCGCAGCGGTATCGCTCGGGATCGCGCACGAGCCCGATCATCACCGCGTAGCCGCCGTAGCTCGCGCCCATGATGCAGACGCGCTTGGGGTCGATCGTGCCCTCCTTCGCGAGCCAGTCGATGCCATTGTTGAGGTCGTCCTGCATGGCGAGGCCCCACTGCTTCCAGCCTGCCTCGAACAGCCTGCGGCCCCAGCCCGAGCTGCCCCGGAATTCGGGTTCGAGTACCGCGTAGCCGAGCGCGGCGAGATACGCCGCCTAGCTGCGCCAATGCCAGTGGGCGCCGCGCACCCACGGCCCGCCGTGAACGTAAAGCACGAGCGGAAGGTTCTTCGGCTCCTTGCCCTTCGGCAACGTCAGGTAACCGGGGATCTCGAGTCCGTCACGCGCTGCGTAGCGCACCGGCTGCCGCGTCGGCATCGCGGCAGGATCGATCGCCTTGCGCTGCGCACCGACGGATTCGAGCCGCTTCTTGTCGACATCGAGCAGGTAATAGCGCCCCGGATCGGTATCCGAGTACGAATAGATCAGCACCCGCGATCCCGAGTCGCCGCGCGAAACGACGTTCATCCTGCCCGGCGGCGAAGCGTCCACCGTCTTCTGCAGCCGCGCCCATTCCTCGTCGAACCACGCGGCGCCGGGACGTTCGGCGTCGTACTCTGCGCCAACAACCCGGTTCTTGCGGCGGTCGAACACGAGGCCGCCAGTGAGGTCCGCCTGCGGGTGCGCGAGCATCTGTTCGCCAAACGCCTTTTTCTCCGGGTCGTACCTGTAAATAGCCGTCGTGTCGCGGCCGATATCGGAGGCAACGAACAGCGACCCGTCTCCGTCGAATGCGATAGGCGTAAACCGCTCGCCGCGCATCCCGAATTCGGCGAGTTGCAGCCACTTCGCGTCTTCGCCGGTGCGCCAGAAGATTCGCGTCTTCGTCGCGCGCTCGACGGTCACCGCGGCGCGAGCGACACCGTTGCGGTCGACGACCCAGCGCACGACGTCGCCCGGGCGTTCCGCCGATTTGAGCGATTTGCGGCCGGTGCGCGTATCGAGCCGATAGAGATCGAGCGAATACCTGCTCGTCGCGAACGAGACGAGCAGGACATCGTCGCTGCCGTCGCGCAACACCGAATGCAGCCGCATGCCGCGCAGGACGAACTGGCCGCTGCCGATCTGACGTCGGATCGTCGGAACCAGTTCGCGGAATTCGGACGAATCGCGGTTGACCGCGAACAGTCCGCCTCCCCGCTGCTCCCCGAGACCCGCCTGCAGGTCGGCGACCGAGAACACGAGCCGGTTGTCGTTGACACAGTCGAACGAGACGATGTCGCGCCCGTCCATGCCGGCGACGACGCGGTTGGCATTGGTACCCAGGTCGATCACCGCGAGGCTGAGGCGTCCGCGCACCGGAACCACGGCGCCGAGGACTTTTCCCGATGTCGAAAGCTTCAGCGCCCCGTACTCGGCGTGCTTGAAGTAGGGCTCCGGGGACGCGGCAGGGGCGGGCTTGGCGGACGCGGGGAACGCAACCGCGGCAGTCAGCGCGATTCCGGCCGCAAGCAGAAGGCGGGCAGCGAGCGACATGGACAGAACCTCCGCGACGCGGCGCCGCAGGCAATTCGACGGCGGCCGCTTCGTCGATGACCCATTGCAGCGATCGGGCTTGAAATCGTCTCCAACCATCGAAAGCCAATGCACCGTCGATCAGTGGGTTTCCAGCCACGTCTGGAGTTCACCATTAACCCGTCCAGCCGCTTCTTGATGCAGAAAATGCCCCGCCTCGGGGATCGCGATACTCAGAAATTTGCCCGTCACATGAATTGCACTTTGCTCGTATGCTTCTCGTGAGACAAGTCTGTCCTCGGTGCCGTACATCGCGAGAACCGGCGCGGCCACCGGCGGAATCCTCGCCAGGCGCACGCTTTGATCCAACTGATTGGCGCGATAGAAATTGCGCAGACTTTCCACGTCCGACCGCAGCAAGGCAGCTTCCAGTTCGGCGCGCGCGATTGGATCGGCGACCCAAAGGCTCATCCACCTGGCGTCGAATGCGTCGCCCGGCGCAGCCTCGATCATCTGTGCCAGATAATCGGGTGAATTATAGATGTCACCTTGTTCCTTTGCGATGACGTAGCATACGGGATGTGGTGCCGACAAAGCTGCGAGGCGCTCGACGCGGGCCGGTGCAAGAATCGCCGTCCACCAACCAATGATGGCTCCCCAATCGTGACCGATAATGCTCGCTCGTTCGAGCCCGAGGTCGTCGATGACGGCGACAGTGTCCCGCACCAGTTCGCTGATGCGGTAGGCGGAAACCCCGGTCGGCTTGTCGCTCAGGTTGACCCCACGCAGGTCGACGGCGACGACCCGGTAGTCGTTCCTAAAATGAGCGATCTGATAGCGCCATCCGTTCCAGAAATCCGGGATTCCGTGAATCAGGATCAGTGTCGGTCCATGCCCGGCCACGACATAGTGAAGGCGAACTCCGCCTCTGCTGACAAATCGGGATTCCCCGCCGCTTCTGGTCATCGCACTCCTTCCCCTTCTATCTTGCCGGTTGGTGAGTAGCGCAGGTTCTCGAAACTTCGAATGCGGCAAAAATAAAGGGTTGCTCGATGCACACTAAGGTAGACAAGGCACTGAGCGGCTTTATCGACCAGCTCTTTTCCCAACACCGGCGATCGGCATTCCCGGGACCGCGAGGGGGAATGATTGTTTCTGACCCGAAGACCGCGGACGCAATACTGCGCGCTCCCGATCAGTTTCAAAAGACATTCAAGCTGCTAGAGCTGCTCGGGAAGAGCCGGTTCGGCACCAATGGCGACGAATGGCAAGCGCGCCGTGAGTTGACTCACCGGAACTACTTGAAGGCAGGCATGGCGCAAAACAGGGAAAGGGTCGCCGAAGTTTACCGACGGAGACTGGCCGACTGCGAGAGTACCGAGCCGGCGGCGATCAGTCGCGCCCTGCTCGCTGCTTCTACCGAGATTTTCCACGATGCTTTCGGATGTACCGTTGCGATCGAGCCAATGCTGGATTTCTTCGACCATGCTCGCGTGATGCTGAAACAGCTGCAGTATTTTTCCATGATGCCCCCCGATCCCTCGGAATTGGAAGCGCTTGAGCGGCACGCGCGCTCGCTATTGCGCCAGTATGTAGTTGAAACGGAGCGGTCCCCCACGCTTTCGGCAGTGCTGGAAAGCTGGCAGTCACAAACCAGGATCGACGATTTCAACGCCGCCGACGAATTCATGATGAACTTTTTCGCCGCGACCGAATCGTCAAGCTCGACCCTGAGCACTGCGATCAATCGCCTGGGTGTCCATCAGGCGGCGCAAGAGCGCCTCGCCGCAGAGGTAACCGCCGGAGAGAATTTTGCCCAACTGGAATGTTTCATCAACGAGACCTTGCGTTGTTATCCGCCCATTCCATTTGTCGTTCGCCAGGTTGCTTCCGAAACGGAGATCGAAGGCCTGCCGCTGAAAGCCGGGAACGTGATCATCATTTCGATCATCGGCATCCATCGTCACTCGGGCTATTGGAAGGACCCGGAATTGTTTGACCCTGCGCGCGTCGAATTCGTCGAAGACGCCTACGATCGGCGCGCATTCATCCCTTTCGGAAAGGGGCTTCGCACTTGTGGCGGCACCAGGCTTGCGAGACTGGAGCTTGCCGAAGGACTGAAAGCATTCATCCGGCAGTTTGTTGTCACGCATGAATCCGATGAGCTATCCTTCGAATATTCGTTGGCCATGCGCCCGAAGTCTTGGGAGGGCATGCGGATCGCCAGGCGGTGAACAGTCGCGAGAAAAATAGCGGGTGTCGGTCGGGCAATTCACACGCGCAGCGGCGCCGAGCGCCCGATCTGAGTCCTGATGTGTTTGGGTGGACTACTGTCGAACGGGCACGCGCGGCGCGACGACGGCGGCAATGGGGAGTAAGCGGAGTGACCGATTCGAACGGCGACGCGTTTGGCTTCGGCAATGGTCTCGCGCATGGCGCATGCATGCTTCCGCGCTGTTTCTGCAGCCTGTTTGGCCTGCTGCTGAGCAATGACCCGGAAGCGCAAGTGAGGATATTCTGCATGCCACCGGTTCGTTGATGACCGGGACGGAGCGCGAAGTCGCGCAGGTCTTCGCCGATATTCTGGAACTGGAATGGGTTTCTCCGGAAGATGACATCTTTTCATTGGGTGGCGATTCCTTCGAGGCGGTCCGCATTGCACTCGAACTCGAACGCCGTTTCCGTGTCGAATTTCCGGTCGAGCTCCTCGAGAGCGCCTGCCGCGTGCGGGACTTGGCCGCTTGGCTCGATGACCGTCCCCGCTCGGCGGACGCAACGGGATGAACGCCGTCTGATTTGAGGAACGCTAGCTCAGATTTTTTGTTTTTTCAGCGAGGCGAAGCTCATGCACGACGGGGATCCCCAGGCAAACGCGCCGTTCCGAAATATGCTGGATTCTACCCCGCGCGCCGCTGGCGACCTGGCGCGATACCTTTGCTTCGCTCGCAAGGCGGGTGTCGACGTTGATTTTCATAAAATTGACAAAAAACTGTGGGGGCTCGCGCTCGAAGATCTCATCTATCACCACCCGCTCGACGTGGCGACGTTTGCCGCGCCACAGATCGCGCGTGCATTTCCCGAGGCAGCGTATTTCCAAACCATGATGGCGGTGCTGGCCGGCCTTCCGCCACAAAGCGACGACGCCTCTTTTGCGGCATTCCGTGATGATTCTGCGCTGGAGGTCCAGATAGTCCCCCGCGTCGGGGCGCGCGCCGCGCTAATCGGCTTTTGCGGGCGTGCTCAAAAAATGGGTATGCCGCTCAATCTGATTCATCGCTGGTTCGGGCGATTGGGCGTCCACGTTATTTATTTAAGGGATTATCAAAGCACGACCTACGACAATGGGATCCGCTCCCTGGCCACGGATTTGACTGGCACGCTGCGGGCGCTGCGGGAGATCATCGCTGATCTCGGAGTGAAGCGACTCGTGTGTTACGGCAATTCGCTAGGCAGCTACGGCGCCTTGCGATACGCGCTGGAATTGCACGCTGAGGCAGTACTCGCATTCGCCGGTCCGACCACTCTTGATCCAGGATTTAAGGATTTTTCGTTGCTCGCGCAGCGCAGAGTGGCGCCAGGATTGGACCTCCGTCCTCTTTATCACACAGCAAGCCACGCGCCCAGAGCCCACATTGTCTTCGGGGAGCTTCACGCGTTTGATCGCGCTCACGCCATCAACTTCGCCGGGCTGCCCACCGTTTCCCTGGAGATGGCTCCAGGCTGCAAAAGCCATGAGGTTTTTCTTTATGCCCTTTTTAACGGACGCTACGAGCGCCTGGTTCAATGGCTCGTTGATCCACACCGGGGATCGCGGCCGCCATGAGCGTTACGTGCTTGCGAGGCGAAACGACATCGTTGACTGCGAGGATACGGCAGTGGGCGATTACCAAGCCAAACGATTTGGCTTTCGTGTTTTTGGCAGACGGCGAGAACGAAACCGGCCACATTAGTTTTGGCGAGTTGGATGACAAGGCACGGCGCCTTGGCGGACGCATGATGCGTGCGGGTCTCTCGGGTCAGCCGGTGCTGCTGCCAGCGCAGAATGGGCCGGGCTTCATCCTGGGGTTGTGCGGTTGTCTGTACGCAGGTGCAATCGCCGTTCCCATCCCGATCCAAGTACGCAATCGGGGGAAAGAACGCATTCGGTCAATTGTCCGCGATGCAGGGATTGTAGCCGTCCTCGGCACCGACCCATCGGCAGCCCTGCACCTGACGGAGCTTATCCCCGGCATTTCGTCGCTCTCAATCGATGATTTGGAGGACGAACCGGCTTTTGTCGCCGCATGCGACCCTCAACGGCCGGCGGTACTCCAATACACTTCCGGATCGACCAGCGCTCCAAAAGGCGTGGTCATCACGCATCGCAATCTGACGGCCAATATCGTGATGTTGAGCGAGGCCTTTGGCGTGCACTCGGGTAGTCGAGTGCTCACCTGGCTACCGCTCTTCCACGACATGGGACTGATCGGGAACGTGCTACCGGCGCTTCACTGCGGCGTCCCGTGTGTGGTGATGCCGCCGCTGACCTTTCTGCAGAAGCCGCGACGCTGGCTGGAGGCGATCGACCGTCATAGAATCACGATCAGCGGCGCTCCCAATTTTGCGTATGAACTCTGTGTTCGACGCCGCGGCGACGGACCTCTCGACCGACTGGATTTGAGCGGTTGGGAGCTTGCGCTCTGCGGTGCCGAACCCGTGCGCGTCTCTACCATGCAGCGCTTTGTCGAAGCATTTGCCGGCGCGGGATTTCGCGAGGGCGCGCTCTACCCATGTTACGGACTGGCGGAGGCCACCGTGTTCGTCAGCGGCGGCCGCGTTGGCCAAGGCGTCAAAGTCCTTACCCCCGATGCACCGGTCGCACGCGCGCTGGTGAGTTGCGGTCGTCCGCCCTTGACTGGGCCAGTCACCATCGTGGATCCGGACAGCTGTGAGCCCGTGCCCGACGGGTGCGAAGGCGAGATCTGGGTCTGCGGCGACCACGTTGCCGCGGGCTATTGGAACGATGCAGCCGCAACCGCCGCCACATTCTCGGCAACCCTACCGCAGTGCCAGGGAGCGTTTTTGCGCACCGGCGATCTTGGCCTGAAATGGAAAGGCGAACTCTACGTTACCGGACGGCGGAAAAACCTGATTATTCATCGCGGCATCAATCTCCATCCGGAGGATATCGAATCCACCATCGGGGCATCCCACCCAGGATTCGGTGTCATTGGAGCCGCATTTTCAATCGAGGTCCATGACGAGGAGCAGGTCGTGGTCGTGTATGAAGTGCCACTTCCAATGATCCGGGATCTGGACATGCGAACGATGGTCGACAATGCTCTCGATTCGGTTGCCCTGGAACATGGTGTGCGGCTTTTCGATCTCTTGCTCGTGCGCCTCGGCGCGGTGCCGCGCACAACCAGCGGCAAGGTCCAGCGCGATCGTTGCCGCACGCTCTATCTATCGGGAGACCTCGCGCGGGTGGCGCACGCTTCACACCATCCATCGCTTGGCCGTTATCAGACGGCAGTTGCCCACAACCCTGTGGGGAACGAAATCCTCATCCGGTAATTTCGAATTTTTACGCCGCCTCGGTCGCAACCGGCGGACTTGCTGATGGTCGCGGCCCGAAGCGGTAGTTCCTGCTCACCAGGAGCGGACACCCGGGCAGCTTGCGCGCGCAGCTGAACCGGCCGGGGAGTCGACGTCGCTTTCGGCCCCGACGGCATCCATCACCGCCCGCACGTCGTCCATCCGTGTCGCGAGGTCCGGCAAGTTGCCTACCCGATCCGACAGCCCGGTACGGCGCTTGTCGAAAAGGATCAGCCGCGAGAAGGACGCCAGGCGCCGCAGAAATCGCGCGACGGCGGGCTCGTTCCATAACACCTCGACATTCGACATCCGGCCGGGGACATCGATGAGATCGCGGGGCCCTTTGCCGATGACCTGGGAGGTGACACTGACGTCGCCGCTCATCGCGTAACGGGTTTCCGGGGTCATGGCTGGCGCGATTTGATCTGACGCCCCCAATATCGGAAAAGATGGCGCGCCCGACAGGAGTCGAACCTGTGACCTTTGGCTTCGGAAACCAACACTCTATCCAACTGAGCTACGGGCGCGCGCAACGACATTTTACCGCGCCGGTCGAACGAGCGTCCAGCGACGAATCCGGGTGGGCTATCGGCACGATATAATGTGACGTGCATGCTGCGGACGGCGCCGCGGCATGACGCCCCGGCAAAAACAACACCGTCGCAAAACCCCCGCGTACGTCCTTGACCAGGAACGCTCATGCTCGAACACGACCAGCACGCCCCCCCGATCAAGAACTGGAAGCAGCTCGTCGTCATCGTCGCGCTCGCGTTTGTCGTGCCAATCACGCTGATCGTGCTGCTGTCGCAGCTGGTCACGTCAGGGGAAAAGGGAACCGGTGACAGTGAAAACGCGATCCTCGCGCGGATCAAGCCGGTCGGTGAGGTGAAACTAGCGGCGGCGACCGGACCGCGGGGCCAAATGACGGGCGAGCAGGTGTTCGGGCAGGTCTGCAAGACCTGTCACGAGGCGGGCGTCGCCGGCGCGCCGAAGTTTGGCGACAAGGTCGCGTGGAGCAAAGTGATCGCGCAGGACGACAAGGTCGTCGTCGAGCATGCGTTGAAGGGCATCCGCGCGATGCCGGCCAAGGGCGGCAATCCCGATCTCGAGGACGTCGAAGTCCAGCGCGCCGTCGTC
>JAAFGU010000491.1 GCA_010365205.1 Aromatoleum sp.
CCGCGTCCGCGCGGGCGAGCTCGGCGAGCACTTCGAACTGCGGCAGCGTCAAGTTCCAGCGGCTGACGACGCGCTGCCGCGCCTCGCGCACCATCAGGTTGTAACACGTCGCGATCCGGAGATGCGTGCGGACCGATTCGCGCGTTCGTCCCTGCATGGGCTTCACCGGCTGCCGATCTTTCATCACACCTGCTCCGGTCGCTCGCGCATCGCCTTGAGCACCTGCTCCGCGATCACGAGCCGCTGAATTTCCGACGTGCCTTCGTAAATGCGCAACGCGCGCACTTCACGATAGAGCCGCTCCACCACGGACCCTCGCATCACCCCGAGGCCTCCATGGATCTGCACCGCCCGATCCACGACCCGCTGCGCCGCCTCTGTGGCAAACAGCTTCGCCATCGACGACTCGCGCGTCACGCGGGCGGCGCCGCCGTCCTTCGTCCACGCGGCGCGATACACGAGCAGACGTGAGGCGTCGAGCTCCGTTGCCATGTCCGCGAGCGCGATCTTCGTCGCCTGAAACTCCGACAGCGCCGATCCGAATTGTCGCCGATGTTCGGCGTAGTGTGACGCTTCCTGCAGCGCTCGGGCAGAAATTCCGCACGCGGCCGCGCCAACCGACGACCGAAAAAGATCGAGGGTAGCGAGGGCGATCTTCAGGCCGCCGCCTTCCGCGCCGAGCCGGTTGTCCGCGGCGACGCGACAGGCGTCGAACCGAAGCTCCCCGATCGGATGCGGCGCCAGCAACGGGATCTGCCGCTCGACCCGGAAACCAGGTGCGCCGGCATCAACGACGAACGCCGACAGGCCTTTCGACCCCGCGCCCGGTCCGGTTCGCGCAAAGACAATGTAAAACGTCGCGAGACCCGCATTCGAGATGAAGGTCTTGGTCCCGGAGATCACGTAGTCGTCGCCGTCGCGCCGGGCCTCGGTTTCCATCCCCGCGGGATCGGATCCGGCGTTGGGCTCGGTGAGCGCGAAGGCGCCAACCGCCGTTCCACGCCCGGCGTCGGCCAGATACTGACGCTTCAAGCGATCGCTTCCGGCGAGCACGATCGGATAGCAACCCAGCCCCTGCACCGCATAGACGGAGTCGGCGAACCCGGAACAGGCGGCAATCGCCTCGCGTGCCAGGCACAACGCGCGAAGACCGGGACCGGACTCGCCGTCGCCGGTAAACAGCGAAAGGATGTCGGCCGCCCCGGCGCGCTCGATAAAACCGCGCCCGGCGGCAATGACATCGCCATCTTCAGCCGCCGCCGC
>JAAFGU010000093.1 GCA_010365205.1 Aromatoleum sp.
CGCGCAAAGGGAAGCCCGAGGCTTGCCCAGCGGTCGAGTGCCGCACGCGCCTCGCGCTCGGCGGCGTCGCGGTCGCCGCCCCGGACCTCGCGTGCCCATCCGCACAGCAGCAGATAGTCGATTATTCGCGCTTCCTCGACGCTCCGATAGCGTACGTCGATGCGCATGGCCGGCCGTTTCATCGCTTGCATCACCGCATGATAACCTCGCCCGAACAGGGGCGCGTTCGCCGCAAGTGCGTTCCTGCGTCGCGCCTTTGCCGCTGTCGCGACCCATTCGATTCAGGAGTTTTCCGCCTTGTTGTTGACGCTGACGCTGCCCCGCATCAACGGACTGATGATCTCGGCCGTGGTCGAGACGATTCACGCCGCCGTCGGATCGGAACTTGCTCCTGGCGCGAAGGTGATGGACCTCACCGTCGATCTGTCCGCGGTCGCCGCGCAGGACTGCCCGCCGATTTCACTTTACCGGATCGTGTTCCGCGACCGGGCCTGGCTGCGCCGGGTCGCCGTCGCGCGCGGGGAGGACGCCGCGGTGGGTGCGCTGCTGGCGCAGTTCAGTACCGATCCGGACGAACCGCTCGACGGCGAACCCACCCGCGCCGTGCGCATCATGATCGCGGGCATCCTGGCACAAGCGGAAAGGTGGAGCGAGGATCCGCGATGAGCCTGGTGCCGCTGCGCATCGGAGCGCTGTCCGCATCCGGCTTCACCGTGCAGCGCTCCGGCTTGCGCTGGCTGTGCGAAGACGGGCAGCTCTGCCGGCCCGGCGAGGTCATCGCCTACTGCAATGTCGGCCTGACGCCGGAAGGGCCGCGGCCGTCCGGCGTGCAGCCGTTCGCCGACGAAGCGCGCGATTTCCAGATCGCGTTCGCCACGCGGGTCGGTGGCCGGCTTCACCGCTCGCCCGAGAGTTCGCTCGGCGGTTTCCTCGACCAGCTCGTTTACTACCAGCTCTGGACGCCCGATTTCGTCATCGGACACATTCAATGCCGGCCGAGCGAGCGTCCGCCGGGCTACGACGCTGACGGTGAAACCGTGCGGCTGCTGATGCTCGCCGGGCGCCGCGTGACTGAAATCGCCGAAGTCCGGTCGGGGCTTAACACCGGCTGGCACGACCGCAGCCGCGCGTGGTGGGGCGGAGACGAGGTCCCGTTCGGCACGCTGCTCTGCCTCGGTATCTGCGAACAGGCCGGTGTCATTCGCGGCGAAAAGCACGCATTTCTGGAAATGTTCGATGCAGTGCCGGGACCGGCGCAGATTGTTTACTACCCCGACAATGTGTTGGTGCCCTCGTCCTCCCTCCTCGCCGGGCAGCTGGTCCGCACGGCCGCCGCGGCGAGCGAAATTGCGATCGATTTCTCGCGATCGTTCGCCGCGGGTAGCGTCGTGCCCACGCCGGGCGAATGGGTTTTTGCCGGCGCGCTGATGTCGGCGCTGATGCGTTCGCCGTTCGCCGAGCCATACGACGTGCTGACCCGCAGCGGATTGCGACGTGTCGAAGCGTCCGATGCCGTCCTCCTGTCGCTCAACGCAGAAGCGGCGGTCGTCCGTCGACACCGGCGGCTGGGCTACACGCTGCATTGCCACGATTTTCGCGTCGCCGAGGCGGGGCCGGCGGTGAAGGCCTGGCTGCGCACGGAATTCGAGAAAGTCCGGCGAACGCCGGACGACATCCGGCGCGACTACTGCCAGCTGATCGATGCCGTCCGCGCCCGTTCCGAGACGCAGTTTCTCGTCCTCAACGTCATCTCGACGTCGGGCCACGAGAACGTTCATTGCTACGCGCCCTTCGACCGGCCCCTTGGCGACACGCTTCGAAGTGTGCGCGCCCGCGAACTGAACGTGATGTTGCACGATCTGGCGCGCGAGCGGAATGTGGCGATCGTCGATGTCGATGCCATTGCGGCCGACCTGGGCACGGAGCGCCACGCCCCCGACAGCGTTCACTGCAGCGGCCCGTTGCAGAACGAAATCCGGCGCGAGATCCTGCGCCTGTTGCGCGACCTCGGAGTCTCCGGTTTCGCGGCGACCGCCGTCAGGTGATCTCGAATTCGACCAGCAGCGGCGCCGGCGCCTCCGCCGACGCAGGGAGCGGCTCCGCCGCATCGTCGCCGAACAGCGCCAGCGGCTGGCCCACCTTCTCCCAATCACCGGCAGCGCACAGTATCTGACGCAATACGCCCGGTCGCGCGGCGCGCACTTCGACGACGGCCTTATGCGTCTCCAGCTCGACGATCATCTCGCCCGGGACAAAGGCCTTGCCGACGGCGCCGTGCCAATCCAGCACTCGTAGTTCCTCGAGATCGTCGATCGGTCCCGGAACGACCAGCTTGTAGATCATGGAATCCTTGGTGTCGCTTGGCGTCGCGCGCGTGAATGAATCAGGATAGCAGCAACTGCTTGAACGTTGGCACGACCTGTTCGGATCAACCCGCCGTCACCGCGCCCCCACTCGCCACCCGGCCGGACCCTGTGATGCGGTTGTGACCGAGGCTCCATGGCGGTCAGTGTCGTAATCATTAGCAAGAACGAGGCCGGCCGACTGCGGCTGGCGCTGGCCTCGTATGACGCCGCGGTAGCGAAGGCGGCCGCGGTCCGTATCGACACAGAAATCATCGTCGTAAACGATGGCTCGTCGGACGATACTATTGAGGTCCTCGAACAGTACGCCGGTGCGTTGCCGCTGAAGGTGGTCCACAACACGTCGAGCGTGGGGATCGCGCACGCGCGCAATCGGGGGGCCGCGGCGGCCGCGGGCGACATCCTCCTGTTCATGGACGGCGACGTCCTGATTGGCCCGGAAGCCATTGTCGCGCACGCGGAGCGGCATCGCGAACGCGGTCGGCGCACGATCGTGCGCGGAGCGTCCGCCTATTTGCGCTGCACGCGCCCGTTTCTCGATCCGCAGACCGGCACACCGTTCCCGGGGCAGGAGGCGGCCGTGGCCCGGATGGGCAACAAGCTGCCCGACTCTCTGGTGACGATCGAGCACGTCCGTCACCGGTTCGACACCATCGAAGCCCGCGCCAGACCCGGCATCTATATCGGCAGCATTCATGCCGATTTGTATGCGGCCGAAATCGAAGCGCTCGAAAAGGATGGCCGCCCCGATGTGTGCTGGATGACGGTGCCCGGCCACAATGTCTCCGTGCCCAAGGCTGACTTCGCCGCAGTGGGCGGGTATGACGGGCAACAGCTTCCCATCGAGAATCGCGAACTGGGCCTTCGGCTGTGCGCGCGCGGCCTCGACGTCGTGTACGCGAAGCGCGCGCGGAGTTATCACCTTGCGCACCAGGGACAGGGGCGTGATCCTCTGACCGGCCGGCCGGACTGGATCACCGCGTTCTACGGCAAGCATCAATCGCTCGCCGCCAAGCTTATGCTGATCTTTTGGCACGGCTTGGCGCGATCGACGGCCATCCCCGAGGCGGCGCGCATCGATTCGATCCTGCACCTCGCGAGGATACTGCGGGACGGCTCGACGTACGACTACGAGAGACTGTTCAGAAACCTCGTGGCAGCTTCCGCTCCCTGATCGCCCGCATCAGACGCTTGCCGCCGTCGCAGGCAGCGCGCGCAGAAAATCGATGAACGCCGCGAGCTCCTCGGATTGTCTCACTTCGAGTACGCGCGCCCGCGCCGCTGCCTTGCCGCGCCAGAGCTCGGCATTCGCGAGCACCTCCTCGATCGCCTCGATCCACTCACGACCGTCAGCGAAATACGGAACGAGCCGCGCCCCTTCTCCCACTGCTTCGATGATCGCCGGGTAATCCGTTGCGACGACCGGCGTGCCGGCTTGCATCGCCTCGACCGGGGCCATCCCGTACCCCTCGATCCGGCTCGGAAACATGAACACGCGCGTCGCGCGATAGAAGGCGTCCATGTCGCGCGCATGGGGCAGCATCGTCACCCGATGATTGCGTTCGCGCAACGCGTCACCGATCATCGGCGTGAAGCCCTCGAGGGACTGCCCCCATGCGCCCTGAAGAATCCGGAAGGTCCAGTTGCGGCGATTGAACAAAACGACGTTGGCCATGTTCAACGCGCCCTTCTGCACAAGCGGATTGATCATCGAGACGGTGACCTGATCGAAGGCGGACACCGGCCCTCCGAAGGCGGCAGTCGCAGGCGGAAGAAACGGGCGCAGCACGAACTTCGGAACCTGCTCGAGCGGATCGATGAAGCGGCAAGACCAATTGGAACACGAGAGTACAAAGTCGGGCATGCGGCAGAGCGGCGAACCAAACGCGTCATAAAAAGCTTGCGCGCCACGAGTCGCGGCCTTGTTTCGCTGCTCCTCGGCGACGATCCTGGCGGTGCGGTCCCAATCGCCGCTGTCTGAGAACGTGGATAAAAGGCTGCTGGTGGTCCGGGGTCCCAGGTCGAGATGAATCGCCCCGACCGTCGCACCCGTCTCGCGCAGCCGGGAGAAGAGCCGCGGCGCGGTGGGTGAAAATCCTGGACGTGCGAGCGGCGCGTTGCAGAGAATGTGGGTGAAGCGATGTGCATCGGTCCACAGCGCGACGCGGTCGCACGACGCCGCGTGGTCGGGGCCCTGCAAGTACTCGCGGAACGCCTTCATGGAACGCGGATCGTGGACGGCGCCGGTGCGGAGAACTTCGATGTCGCCATTGTCGCGATCCGTCCGGCAAGGGGAAGTCGTGATCACCTCGACGTCGATCGCCGACGACCGCAGCGCGAGCGCGAGGCGATACGCGTAGATTTCGCCGCCGCCGAAATGCGGCGGCCACCACAGCGAGACGATCCCGACCTTCACGCGCCCCGAGCCGCTGCGGGCGGTGAAGCGTGCGCCGTCACGGTGGCGGGCGAGTGCGTTGCCGAGACCCTGAGCAAGTCGCGCAACACCCAGGCGCGATCATCGAGGCAGCCGAGCGTCAGTTCGTTTCCGCCTTCCTTCAACATCTGCACGATGTACCAGGATCGCGGCATCCGCACGCCGACGGCGCCCGTGAATAGATCCGGCAGGCATTGCGTCCTGAGGCGAGGATCGAGGTGGCCGAGGAAGCAACGGCTCCACTGCCCGTCGGCGAGCGAACGCGCCGCCAGAAAGGCGCCGAGGATGTCGACGGGTAGCCAACCGTGGGGCGGGAGCAGGACCTCCAGCCACGAATGCTGCGCGGGTGCGATCGGGTACAGAACCGCGCCGGTGACGATGCGCGCCGGAATCCCGCGCGCGCGGCACAGCGCCGCGAAGAGTGCCGACCCGGTGTGACAGTCGCACCACCGGCGCTCGATCACCGTGCCGAGGGGATCGGCGATATCGAGTTCGTCGTAATGGATGAAGCCGACTTTCATCTGCACGGTGAAGTAGTCCCAGATTCGTGCCACGACCTGCGCCGGCGGATCGCGCGGTCCGGCGAGTGTATCGGCGAGCCGCAGGACCGCGTCGGTAACGCGGATCAGCCCTTCGTCCGGGCGTGTGCAGAGGCGATACTCGGGCGAGGCGGTGTCGTATGGCTCGATCGCCAGTCCATCGTAGAGCGGCATTCCCGACCCACCGGGCGGAAGCGTCATCGTTGCGCTGATCGTGACCGTGTCCGATGCCGGCTCCGGCATCATGAAGCGGATGTCGAGCCGCCCGGGTGACACGCTAGCGGTCGCTCCAGAGGCAACGGCACCGGGGAGAATCTGCGTCGAGTCGACGCGACCGCGATCGATGGGCAGAGGAATGCGCAGCCGCGCCGCCGACCCGGCGGCCATTCCCGTCAGGTTGAACTCGCGCCGAAACGTCACCGTATATCCAGCCGATTGCGCCGCGTCCTCGCGCATCTCGCGGACCATTCGCCGCGACGATGCGACCTGATGGGACAGCCACAACGGATCGCCGTCCTCGAGCCAGGCATGCAGCGCGAAATTGCACGCCTCGAAGGGGTCGAACCATCGTCGTCCGCCATCGACGCGCAAGGGGAGGCCCGCGGCGATCCAGCGTTCGAGCGTGCGGGTCGCTTCGGCTACGGCGAGGCCGTGGTCCTCCGCGGCTTCATACGGCCAGAAATTGCGGACCAGGTTGGCGACGATCCGCTCCTCGTCCACCACGCGGTAACGGCCATCGCCGCAAGTGCCGAGGTCCGGGTGCCGCGTCACCGCCGGTTCCTATTCACTGGCCCGCTCGCGTGGCGCGGCAGAATTCACTTCGGTCAAGGGTTTCGTTCGGAAACACTAGAAGCCATCTCAAAAATACGTGCGCATGAGAATGATCATGCACCCGAGGTGGACAAAGCCGAGGAAGTTTTCGGCCTTGTATTCGTAGCGCGTGACCAAGCGGCGGAAATTTTGCAACCAGGCAAACAGTCGCTCCACCTTCCAACGGCGCTTATACCGGCGCAGCGGACGGCCGTCTTGGGTTTGACTATCGGCGGTCCGATTGGCGCGGTGTGGGGCTATCATTTCGATGCCGATGTCGGCCATGGTGCGGTCCAGTCGATCGCTGTCATAAGCTTTGTCGCCGATCAGTCGCTCGGGCCGCTTTTGAGTGAAGCGGGCGGCGAGCGTAGCCGTAACGAGGGTGACTTCATGCGGGCTCGCAGACTCGATGTGAATGGCGACTGGAGCGCCATCGCGGTTTGCCACTGCCATGAGCTTCGTACCCTTGCCCCGCTTGGTCTTGCCGACGGCAGCGCCCCCTTTTTTGCACTTACGAAGCTGCCATCGATGAAACATTCGGACAGATCAAAGTCACCGTGTCGGCGTAAGTGTCGGGTCAGTGCTTTCAACACCTTCTCCAGCACCCCGGTACGGACCCACGCAGCAAAGCGGCGATGGCACGTTTGGTACGGCGGATATCGCTCTGGCAGGTCCTGCCAACGCGCACCCGTTCGCAAAATCCACAGCACCCCATTCATCACCTCCCGAGTATCGCGCTGCGGTCTGCCCCGCAGGCCCACCCGCGGCTGGGGAAACAGGCGCTCGACGAGCGCCCATTGCTCATCGGTCATTTCGTCGCGTCGTGGCATCGGTCATCCCATCGTGGCCTCGATGGGAACAACACTTTGCCAAACCGCTCAAAGATTTACAACTGGTTTTTGAGATGGCTTCTAGTGAAGGCTCACGCTGACGACCGACGTCAGGTGATTTCGAAGTTGACAAGCCAGGGCGCCAACGCATCCGGTGATGCCGGCAGCAACTCGGCCGGGTCGTCGCTCAGCAGCGCCAGCGGTTTGCCGACCTTCTGCCAATCGCCGGGCGCGCACAGGACGCGGCGCAACACGCCGCGCTGGCCCGATCGGACTTCGACCGCCGCCTTGTAGGTCTCGAGTTCGACGATCAGCTCTCCCTCGGCAAAGACACGGCCGACTTCGCCGTGCCATTCGAGCACGCGCATCTCCTCGACATCCTCGACCTGTCCCGGCACCACCAACTGATAGATCAAGCGAGCCCTCGATTCTTGTTCCTGATGTTGGAGCGGGGACCCGGTGCCATCAGGATGTCAGCAACCGTACCACCGCGTCGATAACCGTTTGCGCACCGGGCAGGCATGCCGCCTCGAGGACGGGGTTGGACGAGACCGGCGCCGCCCGCGCCCCCACCCGCGCGACCCGCGATGTGCCGAGCGCCTCGCGGACCCGAAACGCGACCTCGGCTCCTACGCCGCACGTCGTCTGGCCTTCTTCGAGGGTCAGCAACGCGCCGGTCTTTGCCACCGATGCGCAAAGCGTCGGCGTGTCCAGCGGTGCCAGCGTTCTCAGGTCGACAATCTCGCACGAGATGCCCTCGGGCACCAGCCGTGCGGCCGCGTCCGCGGCAACGGTCGTCATCCAGGAGTGCGTGACGATGGTGACGTCGGTTCCCTGACGACGAACGACGGCCTTGCCGATGGGCACCGTTGCTTCGCCGAGGGGGACCTCTCCCGCGGTCGGAAACAATCGCTTGTGATCGACAAACACGACGGGCCCGGCTTCATGCAACGCCGACTTCAGCAGCCCATACGCGTCGCCAGGCGTCGAAGGGGCGACGACCTTCAAGCCAGGCACGCCCATCAGCCACGCCTCGATGCATTGCGAATGCGCGACACCCTGGCCCTTGGCTCCCGCCGTGGTTTTCACGACCACCGGCGCGCGGAGCTGCCCGCCGGTCTTGAAGCGCGCCTTCGCCGCATAGTTGACGAGCGGGTCGAGGCCAAGCATCAGGAAATCCATGTACGTGATGCTGACCAGCGGGCGCATCCCCGCCGCTGCCGCGCCGACACCGAGACCGATCATCGACGCTTCCGCCACCGGCGTGTCGCGGACGCGCGCGGCGCCGAAGCGTTCGTACAGTCCCGCGAACTCCCGGTACGAACCGCCGAAGCGGCCGACATCCTGGCCGAGCACGATGACGCTGTCGTCGCGGCTCATCTCCTCGCAGAGAGCGCGCGCGATCGCCTCACGAAAAAAGAGCTTCACCGTCAGTTGCGGCGCGTCAGACGACATGGCGCAGCAAGTCGGAGGCGTCCGGATACGGGGCCGCATCGGCAAAGCGCATCGCGGCGGCGGCGGCGTTCTCGGCTTCGCGCTCGAGCCGCGCGCGTATGTCTGCGCTCAACGTGCCTTCGCCTTCGAGCCGCGCGGCATAGCGGCGAATGGGGCAGCGCGCCCGGTCGGCGGCGAGCTCTTCGGCGGAGCGTGTCTCGCGCGTCGTCGTCGAATGCGGTGCGAAGCGGGCGGACAGGCACTCCAGAAACGCCGGCCCGTCTCCCGCCCGCG
>JAAFGU010000094.1:0-10038 GCA_010365205.1 Aromatoleum sp.
CGGAGGCATGCGAGCGTGCCTGGGCAGTGATGCCAAACCGATCCTGGCCGGACGAGCCGCGGAGATCGGCGTTGCCGCAGCCGGCCTCGCGGCCCGCGGGGCGACGGGGCCCCTGGGCGTCTTCGAGGACCCGCGCGGCCTCGCGAAGTTGTTCAACAGCGACCGATTCGACCGCTCCGTCCTGGTGACGCTCGGTGCGTCCTGGCACCTGCAATCGCCAGGCATCGACGTGAAGAAATACCCGGTGTGCCTGTCCGGCCACGCGGCCGCGGATGGTGTGCTCGATATTCTGCGCGAGCACAGCCTGACGGAGGCCGACGTCGCGACCGTCACCTGTACGGTGCCCCCCATTGTTGGCGCCAATCTCACCTATGGCGCCCCGTTGACGCGCCAGCAAGCCCAGTTCAGTTTGCCGTTTGCGGCGGCATGCATGATGGTCTTCGGGGATATCACCCTCGATCACCTGCAAGCGGCGACCTTGGCAGATGCGCATCTAGCCCGTGCCATGAAGAAGGTCCGCATGGTCGTCGCAGAAAATTGGCAGGATCACCTCCCGCGCGGGGAAGCGACGACCGGTCCCGAGGGCGCCCTCGTGAGCATTGCGACGGTGAACGGGCGTAATATTGAGCAGTTTACCGGCTGGGCGCGAGGCACCGCGGCGCGGCCCCTCGACACGCAGGAGCTCGAGGCGAAATTCATGGTCTGCGCGGGCCGCATGCTGCCGGCGCAGACGGCCAGGACACTGCTCGCGACGCTGAAGCAGCTGGAGGCACTGGCCGACACGCGGGAGATCTTCCGGGATCTCGCGCCGGAGTTGGTAAAAGATCTTCATCAACGAAGTTAAGCGGGAGAAGCGAAATGCGACGAGTCATTGGCATGGCAGTGGCGCTGGTTGCGGTGTGCATCGCCTGTGTTCAACCGTCGTGGGGGGCGGGAACCCTCAAGGTTGCCGTTCCTTCGAACCTGAACACGCTCGACCCGGCCAAGACCAAAATCGGTGAAGAGTACATCGTCAATTTTCTCGTCTTCAGCGGGCTGACCGAAATCGATCGCAACGGGAAGACGATTCCAGACCTCGCCGAACGATGGACCGCGAGCGACGACCTCAAGACCTGGACCTTTTATCTGCGCAAAGGCGTCAAGTTCCATCACGGCCGCGACGTCGATGCACAGGACGTCATCACGACGGTGCAGCGCATCCAGGACAAGGCGACGGGATCGGTAACCCGCGTCAACTTCGAAGTCATCGACAAGATGGAGGCGGTCGACGCCAGCACCGTGCGCTTCACACTCAAGGCTCCGTACGCGGGGTTGGCCGACATCTTCAGCGATCGGCAGGCGCGGATCGTTCCGCGCGACAAGCTCGACACGCTGGCCCGCCGATCGGATCCGGGCCATTCAAGTTCAAGTCGTTCGTCCCCGGCGATCGCGTCGAGCTCGAGAAGTTTGCGGGCTACTACGTGCCCGGCGTGCCGCAGATCGATCAGGTAGTTTTGCGGATCATGCCGGAAAGTGCGGCCCGGGCCGCGGCGCTCGAAACAGGTGAGGTCGACCTGGTATGGGACCTGCCGCTGGAGTCGATCGATCAGTTCAAGAAGAATCCAAACGTTGTGGTGGATTCGGTCGCCACGTCGACGTGGGACGGCATCATCATGAATGGCGCGCACAAACCGTTCGACGATCGGCGCGTGCGGCGCGCCGTGCTACTTGCGGTCGACAAGCCGGCGATGGTCGAGCTGGCGCTGTTCGGCCAGGGCACGCCGACGCACACGATGATCCCGCCGGGCCATCCGTTCTACAACAATGACATCAAGATCGGAAAGCCCGACCTGGTCACGGCAAGGAAGCTGCTCGCCGAAGCGGGTTATCCGAACGGCTTCGACCTCACCTTGTACACCCCGGTGGGCCGGCCGACGCGCGAGCGCGCCGGGCTCGCGATGCGGGAAATGTTGAAGCCTCTGAACGTCAGGGTGGACATCCAGCGCGTACCTTGGGACAAGTTCATCAACGAGATCGAAGGCAAGGCGGCCTTTTACGCCGACGGCTTCTACAGCCGGCCGACGATCGATTCCTCGACGTATCCCTGGTTCCACAGCAACGGCTCATGGAACACCACACTGTGGAATTACAAGAACGCGGAAATGGATCGCGTCCTCGATGCCGCTCGCGCAGCACGCACCGAGGCCGAACTGGCCGCCGACTACAAGAAATTCCAGGTGCTGGCCCTTGAGGATCCCCCGGGCGTCATCGCCTACGTGCTCAATCACATCAACGCCTATCGCAAGAATGTGAAGGGCTTCCAGTCGAGCCCGATGATGTGGCTCGATCTGCGCAAAGTAACGGTCCAGTAGACGGCAACGGGGAACGCGCGGCAATGGCGCACGAGAGATTTCGCAAGTTCAACACCCGGGATACCTATCCCGAGCAGAAGCTCGACAACGACGTCTGCCAACTCGTCAAAGCCAGGGGCACGATGGTCTTTGTGCGCGGTCAGGTCGGACAGGATCTCACCACCGCCAAGAGCGTTGGAATCGGCGACGCGACCGCCCAGACCGATCAGGCAATGGGCAATATCAAGCTGCTACTGGAAGAGGCGGGCTCCAGGCTCGAACACATCTGCCGGGTGCAAGTGTTCATCGTCGACCGGGCCTATCGCGATGCGGTGTACCAGGCGATGGGAAAGTGGTTGAAAGGCGTCTACCCGGTCTCCACCGGCCTGATCGTGCAGGGGCTCGCGCGGCCGGAATGGGTGGTGGAGATCGAGGCAACCGCGGTCATACCCGATGCGTGACGATTAGTGTGACATGTACCTGAGCAACCCCGCGCTCGGAACCCGTGAAGCGTACGTTCCGGGCCTGACCAAGGAACATGTCGCGACGACTTATGGCATTGCGCTGGAAGACGTGGCGAAACTCGGCTCGGCCGAAAACCCGTTCGGCCCGTCCCCGAAGGCCGCCGAGGCCGTCAAGGCCGCGATGAAAATCGACGTCTATCCCGATTGGACCGCGAATGCCCTGCGCGAGAGGATCGCCTCCAAATACGGCCATTCGCCGGAGCAAGTGATCTGCGGCGCCGGCGAGACCGAAATCATTCCCTTGATCATCCGGGCGTTCTCCGCGCCGGGAGACAAGGTGCTGATGTTTGTTCCGGCCTTTCCCATCTATCACATGGTGGCGGAGAATGAGGGACGGGTACCGGTGTATGTCGGAATGGGCGAAGACCTGGACTTCAAATGGGACGACTATCTCGCCGCCATCAAGGACGACGTCCGCATCGTGTTCCTCACCAATCCGCACAGTCCCACGGGCCGACTGATGACGGAAGAGCAGATCCGCCGCGTTTGCGAGGCGGCGAACAAGCAGTTGGTCGTTCTCGACGAAGCCTACATCCACTTTTCGAAGACCAACGGTGGAATGGACCTCGTCAAGGAATACAGCAACCTGATCGTCCTCCGCACATTCTCGAAAGTGTTTGGCCTTGCCGGTCTGCGAGTCGGCTTCGGCATCGCTTCGCCCGAGGTCATCACACCGATGATGCACCTCAAGCCGACCTGGAACCTGGGTCAGCTGCAGACAGCGGGTGCCATCGCCGCGCTCGACGATGACGAGCACATCAATAAGACCGTCGACGCGATCGCCGAGATGCGCGCATACGTGATGGAGAAACTCAGCAAACTCGATGGCTACTCCGTCGTGGGTCAACCGTTCTCGAATTTCTTCCTTCTCAAGATCGAAGACAAGGCGCTCGATTCGACGAAGGTGTTCAACGAGCTTTTGAAGCGCGGTGTCATCGTCAAGGACGGTTCGGTTTCCTTCATCGATCTCGGCAAGCGTTACCTGCGAATTGATGTCAGCCTCAAGAAGCACATGGACAGGCTGGTCGGGGCCTTGTCCGATATCGGCAGCCGCGCATAGTCATCCGCCGTCCGGGTGGCGCACCGGCAGGTCAATCTGCAACTCTCTGCATGGAGAGTGACGGGAAATAAGGCCGGTAAACCCGGTACACTGAGTTTATTGGCCGTGGCCGGGGGGCCGGCATGCGGCCCAATCAATCGGAGGAACCAATGCAGCGTTATGAAGCGAATCTTCCCAGCGTCGGGCTGGTAAGTTTCATGAAGTCGCCGATCTGCGAGGATTTCTCGAAGATCGATGCCGACGTGGCGATCCTGGGGATTCCGTACGATGCCGGCATCGGCTTTCGGCCCGGCACCCGGTTTGGACCGCGCGACATCCGGAACTACTCGGTGCGCTACAGCGGGTGGGGATCCTGGAAGTCATCGGGCTACTGGGACATCAACTCCAAGAAGCGGATGCTCGCGCAGACGCGCATCGTCGACTGCGGCGACGTCGACGTCGCGTACTACGACATCGAGCGCAACATGCGGTTGATTACGCAAAGCGTCGGCGCCATCCTCGACCGCAACGCGCTGCCGGTGATGCTCGGCGGCGACCACTCGGTGACCTTCCCCATCGTCAGCGCCTTCGAGCGTTTCGGTCCCGTCGATATCGTTCACTTCGATGCCCACCTCGACTGGATCGATCACGTCGACGGCATCAAGTTCGCCAACGGCAGCCCTTTTCGTCGCATCAGCGAGCTGCCGTTCGTACGCCACATGACGCATCTGGGCATCCGGGACCTGCGGTCGCGGGAAGGCGACTACAACGACGCGCTGAAATTCGGCGCGCAGATTTTCACCCGGCAGGCGATCAGGGAGCTGGGCACCAAGGCGGTAGTCGAGCAGATGCCAAAGATGAACAACATCTACGTGTCGATCGACATCGACGGGCTTTGCCCCTCCATTGCCCCCGGCACGGGTTCTCCGACGGTGGATGGACTGCTCTACCACGAGGTGCGCGCGTTGTTGCAGGGTGTCGCCACCAAAGGCCGGGTGGTCGGATTCGACGTGGTCGAAGTCAATCCGATGCTCGACCTGCACGGGCAGACGTCGTTGTTGACGACGACGATGATCGCCGAGTTCCTGGGGGCCATCTTCGACCAGCCGCGGTAGCAAAAGCCATAGGTAAATCGACTTGGGGTTCTACGTTGCAAAGCGGGTAGCGACGATCGGCGTCATCCTGGTCATCATCTCCGGGCTGATCTTCGTCATCACACAGGGCCTGCCCGGTAGTGTCGCGCGCATGATTGCCGGGCAATTCGCCACACCCGATGTCATCGCGGCGATCGAGCAGAGGCTCCATCTCAACGACCCTTTATTCACCCAGTACTGGCGCTGGGCAAGCGGCATCCTGTCCGGCGATCTGGGGCAATCGCTGATCATGGAGCGGCCGATCGGCCCGATGCTGCGCGAGGCTTTGGCCAACTCCGCGCTGCTGGCAACGATCTCGATCGTGCTGCTCACCCTCGTCGGCGTGAGTCTGGGCATCGTCGCGGCGATCAAGCACAATTCGATGCTTGACCACGGCATTTCGGTATTCACGTTCCTCGGCATTTCGGTCCCCGAGT
Organism: Aromatoleum sp.; assembly: GCA_010365205.1. Taxonomy (GTDB): domain Bacteria; phylum Pseudomonadota; class Gammaproteobacteria; order Burkholderiales; family Casimicrobiaceae; genus CAIWHR01. The sequence goes on from JAAFGU010000094.1 coordinate 5,464, forward strand.
TTTTTTGGGGGATCGTGCTGATTCTGGTGTTCGCCGGCTACCTCCACTGGCTGCCCTCGGGCGGTGCCGGCAACCTTTCCGCCGGCTGGGGCGCCTGGGCGTCGCATCTCGTGCTGCCGGCAGCGACGCTGACGTTCGCGCTGATTGCCCACGTGTCGCGGATGACCCGCTCGAGCATGCTGGAGACGCTCCGCAGTCCTTACGTGTTGTTTGCCCGCGCCAAAGGCCTGCCCGAGCGTGTCGTCCTGGTCCGGCATGCGCTGCGCAACGCGTTGCTGCCGACCATCACCGTGCTCGCCATCGATATCGGCTTGCTGATCGGCGGTGTCGTCGTCGTCGAGACCGTGTTCTCCTATCCGGGACTGGGGCGGTTGCTGATCTTCGCCATCGAGCGCCACGATCTGCCGTTGATCCAGGCCAGCATTCTCGTCATCGCGGCGATTTATTGCTTCGCCAATCTGGTCGCCGACCTTCTCTACGCATACTTCAATCCGAAGATCCGCTATGGCGGGACTCGAAGCTGACGCGGTGTGGACGCCGGCGCCACCGGTCTCCCGCCGCTCCCGTGTGCCCGCGACCCTGATCTGGGGTGCATTGATCGTCCTCGTCGTGCTCGCGCTGGCGGCCGCCGCGCCGTGGATCGCGCCGTACCCGTACGACGAAATGCAGATCATGGCCCGACTGAAGCCACCGAGCTTCGCGCATTGGTTCGGCACCGACGACTATGGCCGCGATGTCTTGACCCGGACGCTGATCGGCGCCCGGTTGTCGTTGCTGATGGGATTGGGCGCGACGGCGTTCTGCCTCGCCATCGGGGTGCCGATCGGGCTTTACACCGGCTATCGACGCGGCCGCGTCGAAGAGATCGTGATGCGGGCGATGGATGTGCTGATGTCGTTCCCGCCAATCCTGCTCGGCCTGCTGGTCCTTGCGGTCACCACGCCCTCGCTGTGGAAGACCGTTCTTGCCGTTGGCGTGGTTTACGTTCCTGCCATCGTTCGCCTCACGCGCAGTGTGACGCTGGAACTGGCGCAGGAAGAATTCGTGCTTGCGGCCAGGGCGCGCGGCGACGGGTCCGCCTACATCGTGTTGCGCGAAATCCTGCCCAATGCGTGGCCGCCGATTGCCGTCGAGGGCAGCCTGCGTATCACGTTCGCCATTCTGCTTGGCGCTGCGCTGAGTTTTCTGGGCATGGGTGCGCAGCCCCCGAGTTCGGACTGGGGCCTGATGATCAGCGAAGCCCGCGCGTTCGTCGACCGCGCGCCGTGGATCGCGCTGGCACCGGGGATTGCGATGTGCGTGACCGTCATCGGCGTCAATCTGCTCGGCGACGGACTGCGCGAGTTTCTCGATCCGCGGATGCGCAGCGGGAAAGGATCGTGAGCACCGACCCGCCCACGCCGCCTGCGGTCCTCGACGTTGCAGCGTTGACCGTCAGCTACGCGACCCGTCGCGGTCGCGTGAGCGCGCTGCGCGAGGTCGGCTTTTCGATCCAGACCGGAGAAACGCTGGCGCTGGTGGGCGAGTCGGGCTCCGGCAAAAGCACCGTAGCGCTGGCGGTCATGGGATTGCTGGGACCGGAGGCCACGACCCATGGTGGCACCATGCTGTTCAACGGCCAGGATCTGCGGCGGCTGACGCCCGGGCAGAAGCAGGCGCTGCGCGGCGATCGCATCAGCATCGTGTTCCAGGATCCCTTTACCTCGCTCAACCCGGGGCTGCCGATCGGGTTGCAGGTCGCCGAGCCGCTGATCTTCCATCGCGCCATGTCCGAAGCCGCCGCGCTGGACAAAGCGGTTGAGGCACTTGCCGAGGTCGGCCTGCCGCATCCGCGGGAACTCGTCCGTGCCTATCCCCATCAGTTGAGCGGCGGGATGCAACAACGGGCGCTCATCGCCACGGCGCTGATCTGCGACCCCGCGCTGGTCATCCTCGATGAACCGACTACCGCGCTGGACGTCACCGTGGAGGCGCAGATCCTCGATCTGCTGGACGAACTGCGCCGGCGGCGGGGTCTGTCGATGCTGTTCATCACCCACAACCTCGGCCTCGTCAACCGCATCTGCGATACGGTGTGTGTGTTGTACGCGGGCAGCGTCATCGAATATGGGCCGACCGCACAGGTGCTGAGCGCGCCCGCGCATCCGTACACCATGGGTCTGCTGACCTCGATGCCGCGGCTCGATCCTGTGCATCGCCGCACGCGGCTGATTCCGATCGCGGGCAAGTTCCCCGATCTCACCCAGTTGCCGACCGGGTGCATCTTTCATCCGCGCTGCGCGCATGCGGAGGCGGCTTGCCGCGAGAACGCGCAGACCATGGCGCCGGTCGCTGCGGACCATGCGGTGCGCTGCTGGAAGTCCGTCGCGATCAACGCCGCGCAGGAGACGATGGCGCCGCTGCAGCGCGCAGCGGTGCCGCCGCGCGTCTCGGTGCAACAGGGCGAGCTGCTGCTCGAGCTAAAAGGCCTGCGCAAGATTTATCCGCTCAGCACCCGGCTGACGCGGGCGCGACTCGGCATCCCCGGCACGCGCGCCAGCATCCCCTGGTTTCGCCTCGAGCGCCCAGAGGTGCGCGCGATCGACGGAGTCTCGCTGTCCATCGGATCCGGCGAGACGCTCGGCCTGGTCGGCGAAAGCGGATGCGGCAAGTCGACGCTCGGCCGCTGTGTGGTCCGGCTGCTCGAACCGTCGAGCGGGTCCGTCCTCTTCCGCGGGCGCGACATCAGTCGCGCGGACCGCAAGCAACTGCGAACCTTTCGCGGCCTGGCGCAGATCGTGTTCCAGAACCCGATTTCCTCACTCAATCCCCGCAAGACGGTGGGCGCGGCGATCGACCGATCGCTCGCGAACTTCTCCGGCCTCGCGCGCGAGGGGGCGCTGGCCCGCCGCACCGAAATCCTCGAGCAGGTCGGTCTTGCCGGCAATTACGCGGACCGCTTTCCCCATCAGCTCTCCGGCGGCGAACGGCAACGCGTGGGCATCGCACGCGCGATCGCCACCGGACCCAAATTCATCGTCTGTGATGAACCGGTCTCCGCGCTCGACGTGTCCGTGCAGGCCACCGTGCTGAACCTGCTCTCGGATTTGCGCGACCAGCTCGGATTGTCCTATTTGTTTATCTCGCACGACCTGTCGGTGGTGGCCCACATCGCCGACCGCATCGCGGTGATGTACGCGGGAACGATCTGCGAGGAAGGGCCGACGGACGCCGTCCTCGCTCCGCCTTATCACCCCTATACCGCGACGCTGCTATCGGCGATTCCGTCGCCCGATCCGACTGTTGCGCGAAACGTGCGAATTCGCCCACGCATCGACGGGGTGGCCGGCAAAGTGCCGATGCGCGGCTGCGTGTATCACCATCGCTGCCCGCGGACACTGGGCAAGATGTGCGAGGAAACCCCGCCGCCGATCGTGCAGGCCGCGCCGGGCCACTGGATCGCGTGTCATCTTCCGCTCGCCGAACTCGAGGCGATGCCGGCGGTGCTGCCGATCCGCGTGTCGGATGGCTTGCAGTCGCCGGCGGGTGGCCACGCCAGTGCTGCGGTTGTGCATTCGGGAACGGCGCCCGAATGAATGCACCCGGTCCGACGGATGAACAGCCCATCGAGAGCCCCGAAACGTTGGGCCCCCGACTGGGGACGTGGTCTGGTCGTCGTCGGCCAACGCGTTGGCCGCGCTCGCAGCGGATGCGCGGCCTCATGTTGCTGCTGGTCGGCACCGCATTGATCGCGGCCATGGACGCGGTCGTGAAGCTGATGAGCACGTCGTTGGGTGCGCTGCAGATTACCTGGGGCCGCTATGTCACCCAGGCGATCCTCCTGTTTCTTGTCATTTCGCCCCGCCAGTCCGTGCTTCGGCTGCGCACCCGGAAGCTGCCGCTGCATCTATTTCGCGTCAGCCTGCTGCTCGTATCATCCGTGCTTTTTTTTGGCGCGTTGGCGACCATGTCGCTCGCCGAAGCGAACGCCATTTCCTTCACCGCGCCGCTCCTGATCACGGTGCTGTCGGGATTGATCCTGGGCGAGGTCGTCGGCGTTCGCCGGTGGATCGCCGTCGCCACCGGATTTGCCGGCGTGCTGCTGGTGGTGCAACCCGGATCCGGCGTGATGGGATGGGCGGCATTGCTGCCGTTGATCGCGGCCGTTTGCGCCGCGCTGTACCACGTCACGACGCGCCTCCTCGCCCGCACCGAGGACCCGGCGAACACGTTGTATTTCGCCGCGCTGGTGGGTGGTCTCGGGCTGTCGATGGTGGTTCCGTTCTTCTGGGCGCCGCTCACCGCGCAGTTGCTATTGGGGATGGTCACGGTCGGCACACTCGGCACGGTCGGCCATTTTTTCCTGATCCGCGCATTTCAGATCGTCCCCGCCGCGACGCTGTCGCCGTTCCTGTATGTCTATCTGCTCTGGGCGACGGCGTTGGGGTGGCTGGTTTTTGGTGATGTTCCGGGCCCGGCAACAATGTTGGGGGCGGCCATCATTCTTGGCAGCGGACTCTACGTGTATCGGCATTCCGGGCACGAGTCGGAGGCGCATCTGCGATGAACAAAGTTGGCGTAGCCCGGGTTGAGCGT
>JAAFGU010000094.1:10099-14109 GCA_010365205.1 Aromatoleum sp.
CCCGGGTTTCGCTGGCGCTCAACCCGGGCTACGGTTGACGGGCTACGGTTGACATGAGCCATAGAATCTCGGAATGACACACTACGGCAACCGCATCGGAGATAAATCGCATGGCATCGACCAAGATAGAAATCCCCGCCGGCTATGTGACCGGCATCCTCGGCGCATCGGGCGGTTACGACGAAGGGCATCTGATCTCGACCGAGGACAGCCGGCGTTTCTGCGGTGTCGCCACGTTCCTCAAGGCGCCGTTGCTAAAAGATGTGGTCGAGCCGACGGTCGGCTTCGTCGGCATCCCGTTCGACGGCGGCAGTTCGCGTACCGGCGGCTCGCAGTTCGGACCGCGCGGCGTGCGTGAAGCGAGCTTCCGGGTGAGCGGCTATAACTCGGAGCTCGACGTTCGTCCTTACGACATTCACAACCTCGCCGATTGCGGCGACCTGCTGGTGTCGCCGTTTTCTATCACCGACACCTACCGGTCGATCGAACTGGGACTAAAATCGCTGCTCGACCGCGGAATCGTTCCGATCTCGATCGGCGGCGATCATTCGGTCACGTTGCCGCTGCTGCGCGCAATGCACGCCAAACACGGGCAACTGGCGCTGGTGCATTTCGATGCGCATTGCGACGTGTCCGACACCCAGTTCGGTTCGCCGTATCATTACGGCAGCGTGTTTCGACGCGCGGTCGAGGAAAAGCTGATCCATGGCGACAAGACGGTGCAGATCGGCATCCGCAAGCACTATCACAGGGGCGAGATCGAATTCGTCCGTTCGAACGGTTTCGAAATCATCACGTCGCGCAACCTCAAGGAAATGGGCGCCGACATCAGGAACCAGGTGGCGGCCCGACTGGAACGGCTGAAAGGACACAAGGTGTATGTGACCTACGACATCGATTTCGTCGATGCCGCGTCCGCCCCCGGCGTGGGCAGCCCTGAGCATTTCGGCCCCAACAGTTTCGAGGCGGTCGAAGCGCTGCGGGCCGTGCATGCGCTCGCCGCCGATATCGTGGGCTTCGACCTGGTCGAGGTGTCGCCGATCCATGATGTGGCCAATCTCACCGCCTATCTCGGCGCTCAGTTGCTCTTCGAAATGGCGTCGATCCTGTCGCCGACACGCAAACGCTGATCGAGATATAGCTCGCAGCCCATCCCTGACCCCACCTCTGCAAGGATCTCCTCTGCCATGACTCTGCCTCTCACCATCGCGCCGAAACACGGCCACAAGACCTTCCTCTTTTCAACGCTGGCCGCCGATCTCGACAAGCTCGACGCGCACTTTGCGTTTCTGGGCCTGCCGTTCGGGTCGCCGTACACGATCGAAGAAGTCACCAATGACCAGACGCGCGCCCCGACCGCCGTACGCCAGGCGAGCGATCGCATTTCGCGCAATCTCGAACGCTGGGATTTCGATGTCGGCGGCCCGATCTTCGACGGCCGCGACATCAAGCTCGTCGACTGTGGCGACGTCCCCGGCGACGCGCGGGATCTAGCCGGCCACTATCTGCGCGCGGAGCAGGTGGTGCGCAAGATCCTGAAGGCGAATGCCATTCCCCTGTCCGTCGGCGGTGATCACGGCGTGCCGATCCCGGTGCTGCGCGCATTCGAAGGCCGTGGCCCCATCACGCTGGTGCATATCGACGCCCACATGGATTGGCGCGACGAAGTCAACGGCGTAGCGGACGGTTATTCGAGCCCCATCCGGCGTGCCTCGGAGATGAACCATATCGGCCAGATTTTCCAGATCGGCATCCGCTCGCAGGGCAGCGCGCGGCCGGAAGAGGTCAAGGCCGCACTGGCGTATGGTGCGAACATCATCACCGCGTACGAACTGCACGACGTGGGCATGGACGCGATCCTCGATCGCATTCCGGATGGCGGCCAGTATTACCTCACGATCGACGCCGACGGCATGGATCCCTCGGTGATGCCCGCCGTCGCCGCGCCGGCGCCCGGCGGCGTGACCTTCCACCAGGCGCGCAAGCTGATTCACGGCCTGGTGCGCAAGGGGCGGGTGGTGGGCATGGATGTCGTCGAAATCACGCCCAGCATCGACGTGAACCGCATTTCCAGCATCACCGCTGGTCGCCTGTTCGTGAACCTGATGGGTGCCGCGGTTCGCGCCAACTATTTCGATACCGCGACCCCACGGGCCGAACGTGAGTCGGGGCAGCGGCAGGCCGACACCGCGGACGTGGGAATGTAAAGCGGGTCCCGCCATCGCGACGCGCGATCACCATCACTACCGGGAGTACATCGCCATGACCCACATCCTGCATCGGCAACTTCGCGGCACGTTACCTCTCGCCGTAGGTGGTCGCGGGATCCGCATCATCGACGACACGGGCAAGGAGTACCTCGATGCCTCAGGCGGCGCCGCGGTCTCGTGTCTCGGGCACGGCCACCCGGACGTGTTGCAGGCAATGCACGCGCAGATCGACAAACTTGCCTACGCGCATACCCGTTTTTTTTCGACGCCGGTCGCCGAGGAACTGGCCGACAACCTGATCGACCATGCGCCGGCCGGCATGTCGCATGTCTATCTGGTCTCGGGCGGATCGGAGGCGGTGGAGGCCGCGCTCAAGTTGGCGCGGCAATACTTCGTCGAAAGCGGGCAGCCGCAGCGGCGGCACTTTATCGCCCGCAAGCAGAGTTATCACGGCAACACGCTGGGCGCACTCGCCGTCGGCGGCAACGAGTGGCGGCGCCGGCAATTCGCACCGCTGCTGATCGACGTGACCCACGTGTCGCCGTGTTATGAATATCGCGACCGCCGCGCCGACGAATCGTCCGAAGCCTATGGTGCGCGACTGTCGGCCGAATTGGAGGAGACGATCACCCGACTCGGCCCGGACAACGTCATCGCGTTTGTCGCCGAAACGGTCGGCGGTGCGACCGCGGGTTGCTTGCCGCCGGTACCGGGTTATTTCCGCCGCATCCGCGAGAGCTGCGACCGCCACGGCATCCTGCTCATCGCCGATGAAGTGATGTGCGGCATGGGCCGCACCGGCACGCTGCACGCGGTCGAGCAGGAGGGCATCGTTCCCGATCTGATGGCGATCGCCAAAGGCCTCGGCGGCGGTTACCAGCCGATCGGCGGCGTGCTGGTGCACGAACGGATCATCGACGCGCTGGAGAAGGGCAGCGGGTTCTTCCACCACGGCCACACGTACCTCGGGCATCCGGTTGCCTGCGCCGCGGCACTGGCCGTGCAGAGGGTGATACAGCGCGACTGCCTGGTCGATGCGGTGAAGGCGCTCGGCGCGCGTCTGTCGGCGCAGTTGCATGCGCGCTTCGACGCCAATCCGCATGTCGGCGACATCCGCGGTCGCGGACTTTTCATGGCGATCGAACTGGTCGAGGACAAGCCGTCGAAGCGTCCGTTCGACCCCGCGCTGCGCCTGCATGCGCGGATCATGTCGGAAGCCCTGGCGCGGGGACTGGTGGTGTATCCGATGGGCGGAACGGTGGATGGCCAGAGCGGCGACCACGTGCTGATGGCGCCGCCATTCGTGGCCACGCCGGACGAGATCGACGAGATCGTGCGCCGGCTGGCTGCGGCGGTGGACGCCGCGCTCGCCACGTTGCCGGCGAAAGAACGGGCGATCGCCTGACCGAACCCGCGGGCTTCCCGCAGGCCAGGGCTTCAGTCAACGATGAAGAGCCGGACCCCCACCTCGGTGAACGAGCGATGGGGTTCGACGTTGTCGGCGACTTGATAGCTTTCTCCGGGCTTGAGCACGTTGATCCGGCCGTCTTGAAGTTCGGTGCGCAATTCGCCGGCGAGACACAACACAATGTGTCCCTTCACGCACCAGTGATCGGCCAGATATCCCGGCGTGTACTCGACCATGCGTACGCGGATGTCGCCAAAGGTACGCGCGCGCCAATAGGCGACGCCCGTTTCGCCACGATGTTGAGCTATGATCGAAAGTTGTGTATGACGTGAAATGAGAGGGCGGCGTATTCTTGATGGTCGACCAAGACTATCAACCTTTATGCAAAGGAG
>JAAFGU010000095.1 GCA_010365205.1 Aromatoleum sp.
TGCGGCCGCACCTCGCCTGCCTCACTCGCCCTTCGGGCCTGCGCTTCGCGCCGCTCGCTCATTCGAAGCGTTGGATGCGCTCGCCGAAGAGGCCGCGCGGCCGGATCAGCAGCACAAGCACCATCAGCAGGTACATCGAGGCTTCCGCCGCGGCGGGATAGAAGTACACGGTGAGGCCGCGCACGACGCCGACGATCAGCGCGGCCCACACCACGCCCCAGAACGAGCCCAGGCCGCCGATCACGACGACGACGAACGCCGCGGTCAGGATCTCCGCGCCCATCGCCGGGTGCACGCCGGTGATCGGCGCCAGCAGCACGCCCGCGAGTGCCGCCAGCGCGACGCTGATCGCGACCACGGCGCTCATGTACGGTTGCAACGAGATGCCGAGTGCGGCCACCATGTCGGGGTTCTGCACGCCGGCGCGGACGACGCGACCGAACGGCGTGCGCCGCAGCAGGAACCACAGCGCGGCCACTGCGGCCGCGGCGATCGCGAGCATCACCAGCCGGTATTTCGAGTAGATGAAATCGCCGACCAGGAACTGGCCCTTCAACGCCGGCGGAATCGAGAACGGCAGCGGCGCCGCGCCGAAGATCATTCGCAACGCCTGCTCGGCGACCATCGCCAGCCCGAACGTCATCAGCAGGCCGAGCGCAGGATCCTCGCGGTAGAACCGCCGGAACAGAAAGCGCTCGACCACGAGGCCGATCAGCGCGACCAGCACCGGTGAAGCCACGAGCACGCCGCCGAAGCCCAGCACGTCGACGAGCTTGACGGCGAAATAGGCGCCGAGTGCGTAGAACGCGCCGTGCGCAAGGTTGACCAGACCGCCCAGCGAAAAGATGAGCGAGAGCCCGAGCGCGATCAGCAGGTAATACGCGCCGACCAGCAGGCCATTGACGACCTGCTCGAGAATCTGGATCAGGACCATGAGGCGTGCGCGGACTGAGCGATGCCGCCCCGTCCGCGCGGCAGGCGAATGATCAGGCTGGCATCGTGCAGTTGTTGTCTTCGCGCGTGGGCGCGATCACCTCGAGGCTCTGGCTCGCGCCCGGCACCGGCGCCGACAGCGTGAACAGGTCCCACTTGTCCTTGACCTCGCTGGCCGGCTTGAAGCGGATGGTGTACATCTCCTGCATCAGCTGGTGATCCCAGTTTCGGTAGTAGCCTTCGCGCGACTTCATTACGTCGAACTTCGCACCCTTTTCCAGATGTTCGGCGATCTTCGTGGAATCGGTGGTCTTGAGTTCGTTCATCGCCTGCGCCACGTGCCTGGTCGACATGTAGTCGCCCCACGCCTGATTCTCCGGCGGCTTTCCGTACTTCTTCGTGAACGCGTCGGTGAATTTCTGCGCCGTTGCCGATTTGACCTGCGAGTCCCACACCAGCGGCCAGATGCCGGTCACGTTGCCCTTGCCCGCGCCCCACGCGACCGCCGTGTCGAAGCCGAACCCCGCCACGGGAAACGGCAGCCCGAATTCCATGTACTGCTTCATGAAGTTGGTGATCTGCGCGCCGGCCAGGTTCGAGATGACGAGGTCCGGTTTCGCGTTGCGGATCTTGAGCAGGTGAGCCGAGAAGTCCGCCGCGTCGGTCGGCACCAGCTCGTCGGCCGCGAACTCGCCGCCGTTGGCAAGCATGAAGCGCTTGGCGGCCTTCAGCAGGTCGTGGCCGAACGCGTAATCTGCCGTCAGGCTGTACCACTTCTTGCCCTTCACCATGCCTTCGCGCAATAACGCCTGGCCGGCCGCGTAGACGTACATCGTGTTGGCGGCTTCGGTGTGGAACATGTAGCGGTTGCACGCCTTGCCCCGCAGCTCGTCCGAATTGCATCCGGTGTTGAAGAACAGCGTGCGGTTACGCTGCGCGACCTGCGCGATCGCCAGACCCGACGCCGAGCTGATTTCGCCGATGATCGCGACGACCTTGTCGCGCTCGATCAGCCGTTCCGCCTTGGTCGACGCCGTCTGCGGGTTGACGCTGTCCTCCGCGATCAAGTCGATCTTGCGGCCCAGCACGCCGCCGGCGGCGTTGATTTCGTCGACCGCGAGGTTGACGCCCATCACCGCATATTCGCCAAGCGGGCCGAGAAAGCCGGTGCGCGGCGTCAGGTGCCCGATGCGGATCGCGTCCGCCTGGCCGCGGCTGATCGCGGGAAATCCCAGCGTGCCTAGCGCCGTCGCCGCGGCACCGGCCTTGAGAAGACCGCGGCGAACGCGGCTCGTCGATTTGTTCATTGCTCCTCCTGCGAATGGCGGGCGCCGGCTCGCGGTGGCCGCACGTGAGTTTGGAATTTCCCCCATGGCGCAACTGCGCTCGCAGTTATAATGCAACGTCGCGCGCTTGTCCACGCTCCTGGCGGTTGTCGAGCGCTTGTGGCTTCCGATCGGGAGGGGAACCGATGGACCTGAAGATCCGCGATTTGCGCGTACTGGTGACGGCAGGCGCCTCGGGCATCGGGCTTGCAACGGCGCGCGCATTCGCGCGCGATGGCGCGCGCGTGTACGTCTGCGACGTCGATGCAGCGGCGCTCGACGCCTTGGCCGCGAGCGATCCCGGATTGACACGCAGCGCCTGCGACGTGGCGGACCCGGTATCCGTCGGGCACCTTTTCGACACCGTAACCTCCGCGCTGGGCGGCCTCGACGCGCTCGTCAACAACGCCGGCATCGCGGGCCCGACGGCGCCTTGCGAAGACGTCGCCCTGCGCGACTGGGAGCGCACGCTCGCCGTGAACCTGACCGGGCAGTTCCTGTGCGCGCAGCGGGCGATCCCGCTGCTGAAGGCGAGCCGCAACGCGAGCATCGCCAATCTCTCGTCGGCTGCCGGCCGCTTCGGGTTTCCGAACCGCACCCCGTACGCCGCGTCGAAATGGGGCGTCATCGGCTTCACCAAGTCGTTGTCGATCGAACTCGGGCCTCATGGCATCCGCGTCAACGCGATCTGCCCCGGATCGGTCGCGGGCCCGCGGATCGACGCGGTATTCGCCAACAAGGCCGCGCTGCGTAGAGTGGCGCCCGAGGTCGTGCGCGACGAAGCGATCGCGAAGACCTCGTTGCGGCGCCTGGTGAGCGCCGACGACATCGCCAACGCGATCGTGTTTCTCGCCTCACCGCTCGGCGCGAACATCTCGGGCCACGCGCTGCCCGTCGACGGGGATACGCAGGCGCTGGTTTGACGCCACCCGGTCGTCCTCGTCGGTGTTCCATGGCGGCGGCGCATGCCGGGATCCGGGGCAATTGCGCGCGAAAGGGCGAACCGTTTGCGCTGGCTGATTGCGGCACGCTACTATTCGCGCCTGACGTCACCACGCGGTTCAGATGGAACCATCGAAGGGAACGATCGAATCGAACGATCGGGGACAGACCCTCTCCACTCTCCTGCGAATTCGGAGTCTGTCGCCGATTTCGCCTCGCCAGGAAGGAAACGCAAATGAACCATCGTCGATTCTCAGCCCTTGTTTTCGGCACCGTGCTGCCATTCGTGCTCTGCGTCCCCACCGAGGCCGCGGCGGCAAAGTCCGAGGTCAAAGGCGCGGCGATCCTCGATCACGCTTGCGGCAAGGTCGCCGTCAAGCAGATGGGCCTTGTCCACGCCGGCAAGATGGACGACGCCAACAAGCTCTCCACCAAGGAAATGCAGGACCAATGGAAGGCGATGGCGGCCAAGGATCGCACGATGATGGCCGGCATGATGAAGGACATGTCGCAGACCGAGGGGGAATACTCCGCCGACGTCAAGTCCAATGGGCTCCTCGTCGTCGACGGGGCGGCAGCCACGCTGACGGTGAAGAAGACGACCAAGGATAAGAACGGCACCAGCACCTCGACGACGACGCAGAGCTTCAAGATCGACGGCGGGCAGTGCATGATCACCCGGTAGCCCGCTCTTGGCGGGACCGGGCGCGGATTCCGGCGACGCGAACTTCGCATCGCCGGGATTTCTCTTTGCTCGCCCGCAAAGGTCCGTCGAGCACTGACCGACCCGGAGGTTCTCGAGCATGACCGAGAAGGAAAAACCGGAAGACAAGACCAAGACGGCGAAGCGCGCATCGAAGACGTCGAACGAAAAGTCCGACGACATTCCGGTGGCCATCGCGAAACGTGCGGTCGCCGAGGTTGCGCTCGGAGCGTCCGGTCATGTCTACACGCTGCTGGCAGTCGGACTCCTCGCGTTCTCCGGCATTTTCCTGTTGATTGCCTGGCAGTTCGGTCCGAATGTGTGGGTCCGGGCCTATGAATACAAGAAGTTGACCAGCCACGTCGACGCCCGGATCGTCGACAGCTGGCTCGCGCTCGAGTTCGACGCGAAAGACGTGCGCAACCCGGAGTTCTGGCGCGCCAGCACCAATGCGACGCCGTGCGTGGTCGCCGAATATGGCGGCGACTGGGGGGCGCCGATCCGGCGGGCATTCTGCGGTACCCGCGTCGGCTTCAACGATTCCTACGCGTTGGCCGACATGCGCGTTATCTCGAAGGGCATTCCCTTCGCCTGGGCGCGCGACGAGCACGGCTTCGTCATACCCGAGATACGTCTCGCCGCCTCGACCCTGCAGTGGCTGGCGGCGAGCCCCGCGCATACATTCATGCATCAAAAGTGGCCGGCGAAAACGGAACCCGACTGGCTGCGCCTCGAGCTCGACCTTCCCGTCGACGACGCAATCTTCGGCTGGACCGCGCCGCCGCCGACATTGCCGCTGGTGTTCGACCCCGCGAAGCCGGCGGACGCGCTGCCGACCGGCATCGTGGAGCGACGTCTGGACGAGGGCGTGTCCTGGCCCGCCGTGGCGGTGGGCATCGGCATCGGGTTCTACATCTGGTTCAAGGGAATGGCGTTGTTGCCTCTGATATCGGGGATGGCGCCGGCGGGACGGTGGATCGTATCGACGCTGCCGCTGTTGACGCTTCCGTGGTGGATGGACGGCTTTCCCAAGGCACTTGCTTTTTTCAGTCACGACACGGGTTACATTGTCGGCGAAGCGTTCGCCGATATCGGCCGCTACGATCGCCTGATCGCGTCGGACCCCCAGGCGGCGACACTCATCAACGGCGAGCGTCTCGCCTGGCGCGTCGGCGAAAGCGTCTATGCCGATACCTTCGGCCGTTTCAAGTTCGTTCCGCCCACCGCGCCGCTTCCATCGAAGGAAGCCCCGAGCGCCGCACTCACGGACACCATCACGATCCAGACGCGCGCGCTCGACGACGCCAAGCGCCTGGAGCTCTTCACCCATCTCGAGCGCGACAAGCTGGCGGACCTGGGCGCCGTGCACCACGTTTTCGTGCCGGCGGCGCAGGAGGCGGCGGCCGATACGGCGGCCAGTGCCGCGACGCGCCGCATGGCGAGCCGCTTTCTTACGCAGTGGGAATGAGCGCGCTCGTTCATCGTCGGCTGCGTCAACCTGGCGTCCAACAAGCCGGACAGATTCGTATGAGCGACTGCATGCGGCCCGGCGCGTGGTTGATCCTCGCGATCGGCGTGTGGTGTTCGGGCGTCGGCATCGCGGCGGCCGCACAAGGAACCGCTGCGGCGGGCGTATCGGCGGCCGTTCTGGTCGCCGAGGGCGTCGACGCCAAGGGCGCGATTGTGTACAAATCCCGCGCCGGCGCGTTGACGGCGACGCTCAAGTACGCGTGGTTCGTCAAGGGGCCGTACTCGGCGGATCCGGGAAAGACGGTTCGCCGCCTGCTTCTTTCGGCCAGGGACATCGGCGCCGCGATCCAGGATTGCAAGACGATCAGCTGCGCCGACGGCCAGATCACCGAGGGAATGACCGTGGATTTCGACGTCAGCCCGCGCCTGAATTACTGGATCGCGCTCAACGGCCAGAAAGTGCAGTACTCGGGGACGGTGGAGCCCGGTGCATTCGCCGCGCGCGCGAATGACGCCCGGCATCTTGCCGGCAGGCTTGCGATCGACGACGCTGCGGCCGGCGGCCCGAAGGTCGACGTCGAGTTCAACGTCAGGCTGTTCAAGGAATTCAAGCAGTAGCGTTGACCTGCAAGGATGCGATCGTCGAAAAGGAAAACGAACGATGAGAGATTTTTGTCTTCATGCTGTTGTAGCATGCGCCGCTGCGCTCTCGATGTCGGGCTGCGGCAAGGAGGAGTCGTCTCCCGGCGCGTTGGAAAAAGGGGCGGCCGCACTCGCGAAAAAGGTCGTGGAGGAAAAGGTCCCGCCGTACACATATCCCGCTCCGGTGAAGGGCCACATCAAGGAAATCAACCTCGGCGAGTTCGACTTGGTCGACGGAATCGCCTACCCGGCCGCCGGCGGCGGTGGCACCGTCGTCTACGTCGCGAGCAAGCCCATCGCCTCGCCGATGCTCGTCGACTCGGTCTGTCCGCTGACGCAGGCGCGAGCACTGTCGAAACTGCGCAATGCCAGCTATGGCGAAGTGACGCTCGACGCCCGTGGCCGATCGAAATATTTCGCTGCGGCCCGCGCGTTCGCCGGAGGCCTCACCGATCTGAGCGGCGGCCGCGCCTGGTCGAGCACGCTACGGATCGACGCCGGTCGTGCGGCCGGCAATTTCCTGCACAGGGAGTACGGCCGATTCGAGTTCGATCTGCCGTTATCGAGCCCCAAGGTCGACGAAATAAGCGCTGGGGACCAGGAGCAAAAGCGGAAGTTGGCCGCGACCACGCCCAAGCCGACCGAGCAGGCGGTGACCGCCGCGTACGTGGCGTTACGCGATGCGGCACATAAGAAGAATCTCAAAGCGCTGCTCGCGGCGATGGGCTTCGACGCCAAGCAGGTCGCGGCGATCCGCGGGCTGGACGGCATCGATGCCGACTTCGCCGTCTTCGCCGACCGCTTTCTCAACCCGGGCACGCCGAGTGACCCCTGGAATAAGCCCGGTGCCGGGCAGGTGAGAGCGGAAGGCGTGAAGGCCGACGGAAAGAAGTTCGTCGACGACTACTACTTCGACGCCTGCGGCGATCACCTGGTACTGACCTTCATCGCCGAGCAGGCCGACCCGCGGCGCTGACGCTGATAAGGTGTTACTGCGCCCCAGGTTCGTCGCCGGCGCCCGCGTGACGCGTTCGCCGTGACGCAGTTGATTGGCCCATTGCCCGTCTGATGGGACTCGCTGGTTTCCAGGTATCACTGGAGCCGCGACCACCAGCGCCTGTTCGACTACGGTTTTCCCGAATTTCTGTGGAGATTGAAGAACCGGATCCGGCTATCCCGGGCGGCGCCGTGGCTCGAGGACGAGGCGCTGCTGCCACAGCTCGATCGGCTGAGCATCGATGGCGCCGTTGCCGTGGACTTCGTGGGCAGATTCGAGAGCCTTCAGAGCGGCTTCGACGAGGTATGTTCGAGATTGCAGATCGAAGCCAGGGCGCTGCCGCACGTTTTCAAGACGAATCACGCGCTCTACGTCGAGCATTACGATGACGAAACACGGAAGCTCGTCGAGCAACTCTATGCGGCCGACATCGATGCGTTCGGTTACTGCTTTGGTGGCTGACTGCGATCAACGTCCGGCACATCTGCAACCGACGAGACCAGGATCCTTCGAGCGTTCTGGCAGGGGTTGGATTTGACCGTGTGCGAGAGGTTGGTTTTGTCCTCGTTCGTGAAGGGCGGTCCCTTCTTCCCAAAGGACAGTTTGCCGAAAATCCAGCATTTACGCCGGTCCGAGATTCCCAATGCAGATCGATCTAGGCAAATTTCCCGTGCCGCTCTCTTTTGCGGGCACCGTGACGGATCAGGCATTGCGGCCGGGATTGCTTTTTCCCTGCCGCACGCCGAATCCCGGAACTTGAACCTCACTTTTGACCTGGGGCAAGGTTTTGTGTATACGCCCAGTCTTTTCGAGTTTATGGTCAAGCTGCTCCTCCAAGAAAAGAGGTTGGTTGTCATGGAAGGCAACGGAATACCGCCGTGCTATTCAATCAACGAGGACTGCCGCAAGGACCCTGACTGCCCGTCATTCTGCTCGGGCGTTCCCTGCTGGTCCACGAGCGACGTGTCGTGCTGCCGGAGAAACGACAAGAGCCGCTGCAGCTACTGTTCCGTCTATCTGAGCTTCCTCTACTGGCAGGAAACCGGTGAGCTGCGCCCCGCACGAAGCAGCGATCTTTCCGGGACGAAGGCTTCAAGCGAAGGCGACGCCAGGTACGAAATCGTGACGAGCGGAGTCACCGGGATGAATCGCGCGGCGAGAGCTTGACACCACCGCACTCAGGTGGGATCACCCGTGGTAGCCGGTAGGTAACGGTGCAGCCCTCGCAGCGCAGTCGCTGTTGCCGTTGCGATGCCCTCGGCACGCCGCGCGTCGGCAACACCCCGTGCGAATCGTTGAACGTCTGCTTAGCAGAGACTCGATCGTCCGCACCGGGCCAGCTGCCGGTCGGTGTTGCCGAGAAATTATCCGGTAAGTGGCCATTGCCGAGGCGACCGGCGCCTGGCGATCCAACGCCGCCGCCGGGTATTCAGCCAACTCACCTCAACGGCGCGACCCAATCCCGGTGGCCGATGGCGGCCGGCACAGCGTGCCGCCCACCCTGAACCCCAACCGCGAGCTGCGGGGCGGAGGGGCAGGCATGGAGGTCGAGCGCCGGACCAGGGCGAGCGCACCGGCGCGGTATCGGCCGCGCCGCCCGAGCCAGAGCGCGCTCTATCGTTGCG
>JAAFGU010000492.1 GCA_010365205.1 Aromatoleum sp.
CACCGCGTCGGGTGCGGACGGGCGACCCGAGCGACATCGCCGGCCTGATCGTGTCCGGGCTTTCCCATCGGACCCCGCGACCCGACGCCGTACCAGCCGGTGCGGGCTGCCGAGACCATCCTGGCGGACGGCGCGCGCGGCGAGGACCGCAACGGATACATCGGGCTCGACCGCGCCCGTCGCGGGCGAGGCGGCGCAGCGACGGGGGATGTCGCAGGCGAACGGTGGCGGGACCACCTGCGCCAGCTTGGACCGGCAGGGATGCGGCATGCTTGCCACGGTGGCGCCGAAACCGCGGCGACCGGCTACAAATTGCTTGGTTTGGCGCGAACCATCGGTGAAAATGGTAATCCCCCGCCCCGACGATCGGTTGCTCACGTGCGCACGCCCTCCCGTACTGCCTCGGCCCTGCTGCTGGCCCTGATCTCGCCCTACGTCCCGGCCCAGCAGCTGGCCGCGCCGCCGCCGCCGCAGAATGTGGACTTGAGTTATGTCGGCGCCGGCGCGCGCGTCGGGATCGGTTACGACTCCGAGAACCGCCTGCGCGGTGATGCGTATTACGTGTTTCGCGAAGATGCGCGCAGCGCGTGGATCGGCGAACTATGGGCGGCGGATCGTTCCGCCGGCGGCGGGCAGCTCACGTACAACTGGCAGCCGGCCGACGCCGGGCCCGACGCGACGGTGCGCAAGTTCTTCGTCGCCGCCGACCAGAACCGCTGGCGCGACCGCAAGCTGACCGCCGGCGGCGGCGTCGAAAATCAGAAATGGTTCGCGACGGGCTACGCGTCGGCGGCGACTACGGGCCGCCGCGAAATTTCCTCCGATGCGGTGACCACTCAGCAGACGATCACGGGCAACGACAACGGGCGCGCCTTCGAGCAGGACATCTTCACGACGAACGTCACGCGCCGTTTCGAGCGCGCGTACGACTACGGTCTCGGACTGCGCGGCGGGCATTTCTATGAGCGCGCGCTCGTCCGCGTCGAACTCGGCGGCGATTACGAGTGGGGCAGGAGCTCCGCGTCGCAGGGGACAGTGTCGCTCGGCGTGGAGAAATACTTCGAGGGCTCGCCCTTCAGCATCGCCCTGGTCGGCGAGGCGTTCTGGAAACGCGGCGACTTCGAAACCAAACGTGACGACCAGCGGATCACTGCGATGCTGCGCTACGAATTCGGCGGTCCCGCCTGGCGTCCGGCGCGCGAGTACCGGACGGTGCAGGTCGAAATTCCGCCGGCC
>JAAFGU010000096.1 GCA_010365205.1 Aromatoleum sp.
GGCGGGGCCCGGCGATGCGCATCCGTGCGCGACAGGCGTCACGCAGGATCAGAGTGCGACCCCGATGCGTTCCGCAAAGTTCCGCGTCCGCAATACCGATTCGTCATGAAGCGCGCCACCGTGGTGCGCGTCGGCGGCCCTCGGCGTCGCGGACGAGGTGGCCGTCAGCCGCCGGCAGCACGCGCGAGCCGGTCGGCCAGCGCGTCGAGGTACGAGGGGAAGCGGTGGATGTCGTTGTGCCCGGCGCCGTCGACGGCGAATAATTCCACCGGGGCGCGCACCAGCGCCTTCAGCCGCTCGCTGTCGGCGATCGGAATCAGCGTGTCCTTCGTTCCGTGCAGCAGCAGCACCGGGCTCCTGACGTCGCCGATGATCGTGTCGGTCCGCAACGGATACTTGAGCACCCATTCGGGCACCAGTGGATAGGCGCGCTTGGCCGAGGCCGCGAGACTCGTGTACGGCGTCACCAGCACCAGCAGCGCCGGATCGACGTCGCGCGCAAGCCGCGCGGCGAGTCCCGTGCCCAGCGAGCGGCCGTAGATCACGATCGGCTTGCCGGAATAGCGGGGCACGATGCTGTTCCACGCCGCGCGCACATCGGCGTTCAACTGGTCTTCGCTGTCGATGACGCCGGTGCTTTTGCCGTAACCCCGGTAATCGAAGATGAACAGGTCGTAATTGACCCGTCGATAGAAATCGAGGCCGGTGGTCCAGGTCTCGAGATTGCCGGAATTGCCGTGCAGGAAGAAGACGAGGCCCCGCGGATCCGGTTGCATGAAGTGGAGCGCGTCGAGCGATCCGCCCGGCACCGCCACCCGCAATTCCTCGAACGGCTGATCGAATCGGAAGACGTGGTCCTCGGGCAGCCGCGCCGCGGGAAATATCAGCCGTTCCTGCGCGAAATAGAGCGCGCAGAGTGTGCCGACATACCCGACCGCGAGTAACGCGGCCAGCAGCGTGACGGCGATGAATCCGGTGCGCAGCGGTCGGGATGGCATCATGGGCAGGGAATCGCGGGCGTGCCTCCGCGACATGCGCGGCACGGGGGCGTTGGATGCCCCGTGCGGGGCGACCGCGGCGAGCGGATTGCCGGTCGTTCCCGCGGCGGCCGCCATCGGAACGCGGCAGGACTACCGGCCGGACGATTATCGCCGATCCGGTGCGAAGTCTCCATCCGTCCGGGCATCGTCTGCGCCGGAATTCGTGGGGTTGACGATCAGCGGGCATGCGTCCAAACTGAATCTCCTTACCCGCGCAATGGAATCGAGATGAAAGCGATCGTTATCGCAGCCTTGTTCGCAAGCTCGTTCAGCGCTGTCGCGCAAAGCAACAGCGTAATTTTCGTCCCTTCGATACCGACGCTGGACGACTTGGGCATCGTCGGATTGATCGCGTTGGTCGGGGTGATCGGCGGCTGGCTCGCGCGCCGGCGCAAATAGGGTTTCGGCGGCTGCCCGAAGGGCGCGCCGCTCGTTCTCGTGGCGGATCCGCAAGCGGCATTCCTCGACGCCGTTCGCATCGGCTATCCCGCCTTGACGCTGGGCAGCTTTCTTTTCCTGCTGGTGTGGGAGGGCGATCGCCGGAGCGGTTTTGTTCCCCGGCGCGCGCGTCACGTGCTCCGCAATCTCGCGTTGTTCGCGGTGATGGTCGTCGTCGCCGACGGTTTGGTCGGCGGCGTTGTGCTCGGCATCGGCCGCCATCTTTTCGATGTGCCGCGCGGCTTGCTGACACCGCTCGAGTTGCCGCTCGCCGCGATGGTCGTCGCGGGCGTGTTCGCCACCGATTTCGCGTCGTACGCTTTCCACCGGCTGAGCCACCGTTGGCGCGAACTCTGGCTGTTCCATGCGGTGCACCACTCCGATCCGCAGCTCGACGCGACCACCGGATTGCGTTTCCACCCCATCGACATGGCGTTCTACGTCGCGAGCGTCGCCGGCACGCTCGTCGCACTCGGCATCCCGCTGTGGGTCGAGGGCGTGCGCGCGCTGATCCTGAACCCGCTGTCGATGGCCCAGCACGCCAACGTGCCGTGGCCAGCCTGGGTCGAACGTTATTTCGCATGGCTGCTGGTCACGCCGGCCATGCACCGCGTCCACCACGACGCGGATGCTCCCGGCATCGACGCTAACTTCGGCCAGGTCTTTTCCCTGTGGGATCGGCTTTTCGGAACGTATCGCGCACCGGGCGCGGCCGATCCCCCGCGAATCGGCGTGCCCGCACTCGCCGCCGACGAATGGCAGACGCTGAGCGGCCTGTTGCTGACGCCGTGGCGCGCGCGATCGCTCGAGATCTGAGGCGCGCTTTCGCGGTATAGCGGGCTCCATTGGGATGAGGGCGGGCAGGGGGCCGATCATCGGTCGCGCGACCGGCCGCATCAGTCTCATTGGCCGGGCCCTACTTTCGCCGAAGCACCGCTCCAGCACAGGAGGCGCAGCGGACGCAGCGCCTCTGGCGCATGCGCGGCTTTCCTCCGTAAGATAGACGGTATTGATCGGCGTTCGGGAGGGACGATACGATGGCGGATTCTCGCAGGACGGCACCGCGCAAGACCTCCGCGGTGCGCGCCGGGGATACCGGTCCCCGGCAGGGCGCCGCCGAGTCGACGCTGGTCGGACTCGCGCAGCAGCTGCGCGCGTGGACCGATTCGGTGCTGGGTGTCGCCGGCGCCGCGGCGGACGTTTCGATCGGCGCGGCAAAGGCGATTCTGGTCAAGCCGGAACAGCGGGCGGCGCTGGCGAAGGCCGGACACGTATTGCGCGGAATGCGCGAGGCGGCGGGCTTCAGCGTACGGGAAGTCGGCGAAGCCATCGACCTGAAGGAGCCGGCGCTGCTCGAGCTGGTCGAAACCGGAAAGGTCGCGCTTCCGTTCGAAATCATCCTGCGGCTCGCCTCCGTGCTCGGGCGCAACGATCCAATTTCGTTCGTGATGCGTTTCACCCGCTCGTACAACCCGGAAGTCTGGCAGACGCTGGAAAACATCGGCATCGGCCGCTTCGCCGTCCAGGCCGGACGCGAACGCGAATTCGCCAACATCTATCGCGGCAGTGACACGGCGCGCCGGCGCTCGGACGAGGATTTCGCCGCGGTGCTGAGCTTCGTCAAAACGGCATTCGACCTGGCGCTGACGTTCCGCGCCGCGAAGCTCCCGCCCGCAGCGCGTGCGAAACGCAACGGCGCGGGTTCCCGATCCTGACGTCGAAGGACAATTGCATGTCTATCCGCCAACGCTGGTTCGTCGCCGTGATTTCCCTCGCCGCATCCTTGGCATCGCTGCCTTTGGTCGCGCGCGCCGAGCCCGCGTATTTCGACGTCGCGCGCGGCGCGCAGCCGCACGATGTGGCGGCTTCGCCGGCGCCGGGCGGCCCGGTCTACTACACCGCGCAGGCGACGGGCAAACTCGGCATTCTCGATCCCGGGTCGGGACGGTTCGAGGAAATTCCGCTCGGTTCGCGCTCGGCGCCTCATGGCGTGATCGTGGGCCCCGACGGCGCCCCGTGGATCACCGACGGCGGGCAGAACGCGATCGTGCGCGTCGACCCGAAAACGCGCGTTGTCCGGGTGTGGCCGTTGCCGGCGGACACGGGCTATGCGAATCTCAACACGCTGACCTTCGACAAGAAAGGGCGCGTGTGGTTTACCGGACAGAGCGGGTACTATGGGCGACTCGACCCGGCGTCCGGCGAGGTGCGCGTATGGAAGGCGCCGCGCGGGCGCGGCCCCTACGGCATCGCGACGACGCCGGCGGGGGACGTCTGGTACGCGTCGCTGGCGGGCAGCCACATTGCGCGGATCGACACCGAGACCGGCGTCGCAACGGTGATCGAGCCGCCGACCAAGGATCAGGGCGCGCGTCGGATCTGGCCGGATTCGCGCGGACGGCTCTGGGTGAGCTACTGGAACACGGGGCAGGTCGGCATGTACGACCCGGTCACGCGCGAATGGCGCGAGTGGAAGCTGCCCGGCGATTCGCCGCGCACGTATTCGGTGTGGGTCGATGACCGCGACCAGGTGTGGCTCACCGAGTGGACCACCAACGCGATCGTGCGCTTCGATCCGGCAACCGGGAAATTCGACCGCTTTCCGTCGTCAAAGGCGAACGCCAACGTGCGGCAAATGCTCGGCCGTTCCGGCGAGGCCTGGGGTGCGGAGTCCGGTAACGACCGCTTGGTCCGCGTGCCGGCCCGTTAGCCGTGACTGGTGCAACGGTTTTCCCCTGAATCCGTTGAGTGCCGGGAACGACGCGGGCTGCCATAAGCCACGCCGGGACCGTGACGGCGAACGAGTGCCGATGCCAAGTTCCTCCGATGCCGCGATGGCCACGTTCATCCGCGGCCTGCCCAAGGCCGAGCTGCACATCCATCTCGAAGGCACGCTCGAGCCGGAGATGGTCTTCGCGCTGGCCGCCAGGCACGGCGTCGGGTTGCGTTACCCTTCGGTCGACGCACTGCGCCGCGCCTACGCGTTCCACGACCTCCAGTCGTTTCTCGACGTCTACTATGCAGGCGCCGACGTGCTGCGCGACGAGGACGACTTCCGGTCGATGACGGCGGGGTACCTGCGCCGGGCGCATGCCGACGGCGTTGTCCATGCGGAAATATTCTTCGATCCGCAGATGCACACGCGGCGCGGCGTTGCGTTCGAAACCGTCATCCGTGGCATCGGCAGCGCGCTTGCCGCCGCACAGGCCGAGTTCGGCATCACGACGCGGCTGATCCTCTGTTTCCTGCGCCATCTGCCGGCCGCCGACGCGATGCGCACCCTGGAGGAAGCGCTGCCGTATCGCGACGCCATCTGCGCGGTGGGCCTCGATTCGTCCGAAATGGGCAACCCGCCGTCGCGATTCGCGGAGGTGTTCCGGCGCGCGCGCGACGAGGGCTGGCTCGCCGTCGCGCATGCCGGCGAAGAGGGTCCGCCCGAATACATTCGCGAGGCGCTCGACATGCTGCACGTCGCGCGCATCGACCACGGTGTGCGCTGCGAGGCCGACGACGCGCTCTGCCGGCGGCTGGCGGCCGAGGGCGTGCCCCTCACCGTCTGCCCGCTGTCGAACGTCAAACTCGGCGTGTTCGCCCGCCTCCAAGACCACAATCTGAAACGCCTCCTCGATCGCGGGCTGCGCATCACGATCAACTCCGACGACCCCGCTTACTTCGGCGGCTACATCGCCGAGAATTTCAGCGCCACCCAGCGTGCGCTCGGGCTGACGCGCGGCGATGTCGTGCAGCTCGCGCGCAATTCGATCGCCGCGTCGTTCCTGCCGGAATCCGCCAAGCTGGCCTGGCTCGCACGGATCGATGCGTACGCCGCCGCGCATTGAGATCGGCACGCGCGTGCCGCGGCTTCGCGCCTACTTACTCGACAATCCGGCCGCGACCCGCCTTGATCTGGCCGCGCTTCACCTTGCTGTCGAGGCGGCGTCGCTGCGACGATTTCGTCGGCTTGGTCGCCTTGCGCGGACGCGGCATCGTCGCCGCACCGTCGACGAGCGCCTGCAGCCGCGTCAGCGCGTCGTCGCGGTTCTGGTCCTGGCTCCGGTTGCGCTGCGCCTTGATGACGACGACCCCGTCGGCGGTGATGCGCTTATCGTTGCACGCGATCAACCGTGTCTTGACGGCGTCCGGAAGCGACGACGCCACGATGTCGAAACGCAGATGGACTGCGCTGGAGACCTTGTTGACGTTCTGGCCGCCGGCGCCCTGCGCGCGGACAGCCGTCCATTCGACTTCGTCGTTCAGGATCGGAATCATGGCGCCCGTTTCCCGGTCAGTTGATTTGCGCGAAATCTTGACCCGGGTTTCGCATTGAATATTGACCCACCCGGATGAGCCGCAGTATGGCTCAGGTTGTGGATGATTTTCTGGGCGGTCAGGCCTCGCACGAAGTACTTCCCGGCGGCGAAGTAGACGAACAGCGTCGGCAGCGCCGCGATAATCGCCGCGCCCTGTCGACGTTGCATTCCTTCACCCCGGTCGACGTGTTCACGAGGTCGTTCAGCGCCACCGTGATCGGCTGCCAGTCTCACGAGGAGAACGCCACACCGAACACGAACTTGTTCCAGATCTGCGTGAACTGCCGGATTCCGCGTCCAGATTGGCCCCGCTCCGGCGGGGCTTGCTGTTTCTGGCGTGAGTCGGCGGTGTCCACGAGTTGATTGATCGCGCGCGGCTCCGCCCGCACCTCGCATCGACCTTCTATCGCCCCTTTCGCATACCGTCCGTGCGTCGGCTCAAGCCGGGCCTTGCCGCCGCGCATTCGGCGCCGCAAATGGAAACCCCGCCACTGGGGCGGGGTCTGTGTTTCGCATACGGCGGACCTGTTCGGCTGGCGGCGGCGCGGTCCGGCCCGTCCGGCGAGACCCGAACGCTCCTCAGTCGTCCGACCCGCCCGCCTCGATGTGCTTCGCGAGCAGAGTCGCAGCATCGTACTCGGCCGTTATGGGCATTCCAAACTGAATGTCTCCAAGTGTCGCACCTTCGTCGTTGACGTCTATCTCGGTCGCCGCATTTACCACCAGCGTGATGTTGGTTCCGCCGCCTGTTGGCGCAATCGTCACCGTTCCCGCAGTAGTATCGACCCCGAACACGGTCCCTTCGATCTCGGACTCCTCGGTCTCACCGCCGGCGCTGATCGAGAACGCAACGAAAGTCGTCGGATCGTATTCGGCGTCGACCGCCTGCGCGACCTGCAGGTCCACCAGCGTGCCGGGTGCGTCGTTCACTTCGATCAGCGTTCCCGTTCCGACCGTGATCGTCACGGCTGTCGACCCGTCGCTAGGTGTGATGGTTATGCTGTTGCCCGCAATCGTAGTGATCACTCCTTGCACTTCGCTCTCTTGCGGACCATCGGCCACCACGTCGAGGGCGACATTCGTCCCCGTCGCGACGTGAGCGACGAGTGCGTCGAGCCTAGTGATCTGGCGCAGCGCCACGATCTGTCCATTGCGTGCGATCCTGGTGTTCGCGTTCGTCTGGAGGAGTTTTGAGCCGACGGTAACTGCACCGCCCGCCAACGAAACACTGCTCATTCTGCCATTCACACGGGTAACGGCAGGCCCAGAGGCGGTCAGCGCCTTCGCGGCGAGCGTCGAGATCTTGTACTGCCCGGTAACGCTGTCATTCAGCGTCAGATTCGCAAGCGAGCCCCGGACTCCGTTGCGTGTAATCGCGGTCGACTGGCCGACAACGAGCTTCACGCTCGTCCCCGTGCTCGTCTTGATGGTGATGTTTCTCATCGCGGCGTCGATCGTGTGGACGGTGCCGGTGATGGAGGCGGTGCTTGAGCCGCTGGTGCCACGGGCGTCTGCGACCGAAACCATCCCCAGAGTCACAGCCAAAGCCAGCGCACTGACAACCGCGTGAGAAAGAACGAGGGTCCTCATTTGCCACCTCCACATTGAATTTGGATAGCCTGCCTAATGTTGGACGATGCTACGACCAACGGACGCGATGCTGACAGCATATCGCCAGCCTTAATCACCGAAGTACTCAGGGCTATTTCCAACTCACCACGGCTGCTCCGGTGGCCCACCGTACGGCAGCAAACACCATACCGTGCAAAATATTCCCACAAATTTTCGAGTTATGCAAACGTCATCACACGTGCAGGCGCGTGCGGGTTCGGTCAAAACCGAAAAACCAGTCCCCATGGACGCATCGTCGTCGATCCAGATGAGTCGTTTCGACCCTGCTTTGAAAGCGGTAATCCATTGACCAGCAAGGGGCATCTATCTACTGCAAGCCAATAATTTCACCTGAAATTGTTATATTTATCATAGATGGAAAATGTCCTCGAATCGCGCACACAGGGCAAAAACTGCCCCAAGGCGACCCCCACCCACCTAAGTTCCCCGACGGCCCGGTCGCGCCAACCCGTGATACGCGGACCCGGTCGGCGCTTCGTGGGGCTGGATTTCCTGTCCTTGATGCCCCGCGGAACCTTGATGCCGGCGGCTCACGGCCGCCACCACATGTTGGGCACATGGGCTTGCGGTTCACCGGTTCCAGAGGCGCGGCACCGACCGCCGGACGCCCGGTCGAACGCGAGTCGGTGGTTCCGCTGGACGCGATATTTCGGGTATCGGCCGCGCGCGGCTCCGAATCCACGTACGCTCGGTGGAGGTTTCCCCGGAGGGCACCGATTTGACCGGTACGCGGGTTTCGGCCCCGGGGGCCGGGGTAGGGGCAATCCCGTTCGACAACACCGGGCCGCATCGGCGACGCGGCGCATCACAGAGGAGCCGATGATGGCCAAGCAGACGAAGAACAAGTTCAAGGCGGAGAAGGCGGGCACACGGTACGGCCAATTCCGCAACTCGAAGCGCATCACGCCGTTGGCGGTCGCGAAACACCCGGTCGCGGTACCGCCGGGGACGATCGCGGCAACCGCCTGACCGGCGGGTGATCCCCGCCGCCGGCATCATCTGAATCAGGCAGCACGCGTATATAATTCGCCGCTTCGCGTTTGACAATGGACGTGTGGCATGCGATTGATCGGAGCACTTCTGCTCGCCATCGCCGGCGGGGCGTGGGCCGACACGCCGGCCGCGCTGGCAGCGCGCTACGGCGCCGAGGCGGCGAGCG
>JAAFGU010000097.1 GCA_010365205.1 Aromatoleum sp.
CGATGCGCGCCAGCTGCGCGTCGGCGAGTGCGCGCGCCGAGAACTTGCCGGCGGCGACGCCGGCCGCGGCCTCGGTCAGCGTCAGCGCATGCAGCGGGACTTTTCCCATCTCATCGTCTCCGCTCGACTACGTCGATCCGCTGTGTCCGTACCGCCGGCGGTTCCCGCGGCGTTTCGGCGAGAAACAACGCCTGCAGGTCGTTCAAGAATCGCCGCCCGAGCGCGGTCGGCCGGATCACGGTTGGATCGATCGCGACCAGCCCCCGCTCCGCGGCGTCGGCCAACTGACGCTGGACGAGCGACAGCGGATACCCGGTGCGTTCCGCGAACAGCGTCGCGGGGACGCCGTCGGCCAGGCGCAATGCGTTCAGCATGAATTCGAATCCGGTGTCGGCCCGGCTCACCTCGGTATTCTCCTGCAACGGCGCGCCGGCCGCGACCTGTTCCAAGTATTGCTTCGGCTGCTTGTGACGGACCTGACGGACGATCCGGTTCGCAAACGACAGCTTCGAGTGCGCACCGGCGCCGATGCCGAGGTAGTCGCCGAACTGCCAATAGTTGAGATTGTGCCGGCCCTGCCTGCCCGGCCGTGCGTGCGCCGAAGTCTCGTAATGAACGTAGCCCGCGGCCGCAAGTGTGGCCTCGACGGCGTCCTCGATGTCGGCCGTGACCTCGTCGTCGGGCAGCCGCGGCGGATAGCGGTGAAACAGCGTGTTCGGTTCGAGCGTCAGGTGATAGAACGACAGGTGCGGCGGCGCGAAGGCGAGTGCCTGCGCAAGATCGGCTTCCGCATCGGCGACTGTCTGCTCCGGCAACGCGTACATCAGGTCGAAATTCACGTTGCCGAAAATCGCGAGCCCGGCGTCGGCCGCGCGCCGCGCCTCGTCGGCGTCGTGGACGCGCCCGAGGGAGCGCAGATGCTGCGGATTGAAGCTCTGGATGCCGATGGACAGCCGGTTGACGCCGGCGGCGGAAAAACCGGCGAATTTTTCGCGTTCGAAGGTGCCCGGATTCGCCTCCAGCGTCACTTCGGCGTCCGGCGAGAGCGGCACGCGCGCCCGCATGCCCGCGAGCAGCCGGTCGATAGCCGCCGCGGAGAAGAGGCTCGGCGTGCCGCCGCCGATGAACACCGTCACCACCTTGCGCCCCCAGATCGAGGGGAGTGCCCATTCGAGATCCGCGAACAACGCGTCGACGTAGGCGTCCTCGGGCGCTTCGCCGTGCGCTTCGTGCGAGTTGAAATCGCAGTACGGGCATTTCTTCAGGCACCACGGGATGTGCACGTACAGCGCGAGCGGCGGCAGCGCGGCGAAATGCGGTCCGGTCAGCGCGCCCGCGTCCACCACACCGACGATCGCCGTGCTCATACGTCCTCCCGCAACCGCGCGATCAGTGCGCGCATCGCCTTGCCGCGGTGCGACCGCTCGTTCTTGCGCTCGAGCGGCAGTTCGGCGCCGGTCAGGCCCGCGCCCTCGTCGAGAAAGTGCGCGTCGTAGCCGAATCCGCCGGTGCCACGCGGTGCGTCGACGATCGTGCCGTGCCACTGCCCTTCGGCGATGATCGGTTCGGGGTCGTCGGCATGGCGGACCAGCACCAGCACGCACGCGTAGTGCGCGCGGCGGTCGGCCACCCCCTGCAACTCGGCGATCAGCTTCGCGTTGTTGCGGGCGTCCGATTTCGGCTCGCCGGCGTAGCGCGCGCTGTGTACGCCCGGCGCGCCATCCAGCGCGCGAACACAGACGCCCGAATCGTCGGCCAGCGCAGGCAGCTTTGCGAGCGCACTCGCGTGTCGCGCCTTCGCCAACGCGTTTTCGACGAACGTCACGTGCGGCTCGTCCGCCTCGGGAATGCCGAGCTCGCCCTGCGCGATCAGGTCCACACCGAGCGGAGCCAGCAGCCGGCGGAATTCGCGCAGCTTGCCGGCGTTGTTGGAGGCGAGGACGAGGCGTGAAAGCACGATCACGGCGATTCGATGACCGCGTCTTGCGGTCGCGACCGGTGGCACGCTACTTCGGCAGCGCCCCCAGCGCCTGCATCTGCGCGGCGACCAGGTGCTCGATGCCGTGCTCGGCCAGCGCGATCAGCGCTTCCATTTCGGCACGGGTGAACGGCATGCCTTCGGCCGTGCCCTGCACCTCGACGAAGCCTCCGGCGCCGGTCATCACGACGTTCATGTCGGTGTCGCATGCCGAATCCTCGGCGTAGTCGAGGTCGAGGAAGGGAGTCCCGTTGACGATACCGACCGACACCGCAGAGACAAAGTCGCGCATCGGCTCGCCGCTGACCAGTTCCTGCGCCTTGCACCAGGCGATCGCATCAGCGACGGCGACGCAGGCGCCGGTGATCGACGCGCAGCGCGTGCCGCCATCGGCCTGCAGCACGTCGCAGTCGACCTTGATCGTGCGCTCGCCGAGCTGACCGAGATCGGTGACCGCACGCAGGCTGCGGCCGATCAGCCGCTGGATCTCCTGCGTGCGTCCGGACTGCTTGCCGTCGGCGGATTCGCGGCGCGAGCGAGTATTGGTCGCGCGCGGCAGCATCCCGTACTCGGCGGTGAGCCAGCCCTTGCCCTTGCCCTTGAGGAACGGCGGCACGCCCTCCTCGACGCTGGCCGTGCACAGCACCTTGGTGTCGCCGGCCTCGATCAGCACCGAGCCTTCGGCGTGCATCGTGTAGCGGCGGGTTATTCGAAGCGGGCGCAGTTCGTCGGGGCGCCGGCCGCTGGTGCGTGCGGTCATCGTGATTCCTTCCGTGAGCAGGAAGGGATTATACGGCCGCGGCGAGGACGCTTCCTACAGCGCGTGCCGCGTCCGCCACCATCCGCCCGTCACGGCGAGTCCCTGCGCGAGCGAATATCGCGGGCGCCAGCCGGTCGCGGCGCCGAAGGACGACGCATCGACTTCCATCGAAAGGGTGAGCCGGTTGACGACCGATCCCTTGCCCAGCATTCGTCCGCCCAGCTGCAGCAATGGGACGGGAACGCGCACGAGGCGCGCCTTGACGCCAAGCGCCGTCGCGATCGCGCGCACGAGATCGGGCACCGATACAGGCTCCGCATCGGCGAGAAAATGCACGCCGGCCGGCGCCGGCGACGCGACGAGTGCCGCGTCGATCGCCTCGACCAGATTGCCGACGAACAACAGGCTGCGGCGATTGCGCACGGCGCCCAACGGCAACGCGCGGCCGCTCGCGACTTCGTCCATCAGCGTCAGGAAATTCGCCTTCACGCCCGGGCCGTACACCAGTGGCAGTCGAAGCACGATCGGCGCCGTCGCCGTGCCGGCGCATGCCGCGAGCAGGACGCGTTCCGCCTCGTGCTTCGAGCACGCGTAGGCGCCCTGCGGCGACGGCGTATCGTCCGGGTCGAATGGCCGGCCGCTGGTACTCGCCTCGCCGTTGACTTTGGCCGTGCTAGCGAACACGAAGCGCGCGACACCGACGCGCACGGCGGATTGCGCGAGCCTCGCCGTCGCAACGACGTTGGCCCGGTGATAGAGCGCTTCCGAATCCGGCGCGCCGTCGTCCGCGACGTGCGCGCGGCCGGCAAGGTGCACGATGGCGGCGGCGCCCGCGAAGAGCTCATCGAGTTCGGCGTCCGGCGTGGTCGCGAGGTCCTCGACCGCGTGATGGTGCGAGTCCAACTCGGTGCCCGGTGCATGCCGCCGGACGATCGCGCGAAACGGCCGCCCGATGCGCAGGAAATGCGCGCACAACGCGCGGCCGACGAAGCCGTTGGCGCCGGTGACAAT
This sequence comes from Aromatoleum sp., assembly GCA_010365205.1. Classification (GTDB taxonomy): domain Bacteria; phylum Pseudomonadota; class Gammaproteobacteria; order Burkholderiales; family Casimicrobiaceae; genus CAIWHR01. The sequence continues at coordinate 3,750 of JAAFGU010000097.1, forward strand.
GATCATCAATGCGTGACCATCAATTCGCCGTTAATTCGGGACGCACGACGTTTCCCCCCAATCCCAAAACCGAATCCAAAAACCGGGACGTACCACGTTTTCCCGGCTGCGCGGGCCCGGAGCCGAACCCAAAACCGGGACGTACGACGTTTTCTCAGCCGACCGAACAGGCCTTATTGCCGATAGCTTATTGCCGATAGACCCGCCTCGTGGGCAGTGCAACCATGACCTCACTCGCGGCGATGTCCGCGATCATCGCCGCGGCATCCGCTCACAACCGCCGCATCTTGCACGAATCGTCACCCCTATGCCACGACGCGCACGCCTCCGGATCGCCGACATTCCATGGCACGTCGTCCAGCGCGGCAACAATCGCGGGCCGTGCTTCTTCGCCGCCGACGACTACCTATTCTACCGGGGCCTGCTGGAGTCGCTGGCGAAGGAGCATGGCTGCTCCGTTCACGCCTACGTTCTGATGAGCAATCATGTGCATCTGCTGCTCACGCCGCACTCGCCGGACGGCGTTTCGCTGCTGATGAAACATCTCAGCCAGCGCTACGTCCAGCGCATCAATCGCCGCGATGGCCGCAGCGGCACATTGTGGGAAGGGCGATACAAGTCATGCCTGACGCAGGACGAGGACTACGTTCTCGCCTGCTATCGGTACATCGAGCTCAATCCGGTCCGCGCGGGAATCGTTGCACATCCACGGGACTATCGCTGGTCGAGCTATCGGGTGAACGCGGAAGGAGCGGCTTCGACGTTGGTCACGCCGCACGCTGAATATCTGCGGCTTGGTGGCGGCAGCGAGGAACGGCTGGTGGGTTATCGTTCGCTCTTCCCTTCGCAGGGGGTCGCCGGTGCGATGGATGATGAGATTCGCGACGCGACCCACGGCAACATCGCGCTGGGAAGCCGGCATTTCCAAGATCGAATCGAGTCGATGCTCGGGCGACGCGCTCGACGCGGGCAGCACGGGCGACCCAGGCAGACGACCGCCGATGCGTCGGGCGCATCGAAGGTGGAGTAATACGCAGGAAAACGTGGTGCGTCCCGGTTTTCCGGTTTGGAAAACGTGGTGCGTCCCGTTTTCCGGTTTTCGTGACGATGCTGCGGGGAAAACGTGGTACGTCCCGGTTTAGGGTTTCACACCCACCGCCAGCCATTCTTGCGATAGAACCGCCACGCGCTCCGGGCGAACCAGCCGACGTGCTTCAGGCCCTTGCGCGCCGCGGCGCCGCCGTGATGGACGACCTGGAACTGCGGCAGCCAGACGGTCTTGGTGATCCTGTTGAGGCGCACGCTCCAGTCGAAATCCTCGAAGTAGAGGAAGAACTTCGGATCGAAGCCGCCCGTCGTGTCGATCGCGCGGCGCTTGACCAGCATGCATGCGCCCGACATCACCGGCACTCCCAGCACCGGCTTGTCGCTCGCCGGGTCGATATAGTCGCGCAGCTCGTAGCGGGCGAGGCGCTTCCTGAACAAGGCGCGGACGAGTCCCGGCGCGAAACCGCGCAGGAAGAGATCGAACACCGCCGGATAGCGTTTGCACAGGAATAGCGGCTTGCCGTCGTGCCCGGTGACCGCGGGCGCCGCCGCGCCGACCTCCGGATGCTCGTCGAGCCAGCGAATCGCGTTGGCGAGCGAGCCCGCGGCAAGCTCGACGTCCGGGTTCAGCACCAGCTGATAGTCGGCGCCGGTACCGTGCAACACGAGGTTGTGCGCGGTGCCATAGCCGATGTTCGCGTGGCCGTGCAGGTAGGTCACGTTGATGCCCGAATCGGCGAAGCGGGCCTTGCCGAGCTTGATCACGCCCTCGGCGACGTCGCGGTCTTCGCTGTTGTCGATCAGCGCGACCGCCACGCTCCTGACCACGCCGTCCTCGCGCGCGGCGCCGATCGCCAGCGCGAGCTTGCGCAGGCAGCGCTCGAGCAGCACGCTGTCCGGACGGTACGTGACGACACTGACGGTCAGCGACGAAGGCAGCACGGAGGTGCGGCCCCGAGGGCCGGGCGCGGGAACGGGGATGCGGGCAAGAGAGTCTCCGAGGCTGTCCCGCAGGAGCGGCGGCGCCGTCGTTGTCGTGTGCGCGGAACGGAAGGCAAGAACGGAGAAGTGAAGAAAAGTTAGGGGCAACCGGCGGCCGGATGCCCAATGCGAGGCCGCGACGGTAGAATCCTCGGAGAATCGCGCCGCCGCGTCAACCGCGGCGCCGTTGTCTCCCCTTTTCGGGCCTCCATGTGAATCCTCTCAAAGCCAAGCTTGCCGCCGGCGGCATCCTCGCCGGAATCTGGCAGGACATCCCCTCCGCACAGGTGACCGGCACGCTCGCCATCGCCGGCTTCGATTTCGTTATCCTCGACTGCGAACACGGCGGCTGGGACTTCGCCGCACTCGACGCCGCGATCACCGCCTGCGAGGACGGCGGAGCGGCGCCCATTGTCCGCGCGCCGGGTGCGGACGCGTTCTTCATTCAGCGCGTCCTCGATCTGGGCGCCGACGGTGTGGTCGTGCCACAAATCGCCGATGCCGACGCCGCCGCGCGCGCCGTCGCCATGGCGCATTTCGCCCCGCTCGGCACCCGCGGCTATAACCCGTACACCAAGGGCGGCCACTACGGTATGCCGCCGCAACCGAAGCTCGCGCGCGGCTACGCGTTTACCGGCGTGCTGGTCGAATCGCCGGCCGCGGCGGAGCATCTTCCGGCAATTGTCGCGCTGCCGAATCTCGATCTCGTCTACCTCGGAGTGTTCGATTACTCCGTCGCGCTGGGCATTCCCGGCCGGGTCGACGATCCGAGGGTGCAAGCCTTCGTCGAATCCGCGACCCGGATCGCGCGTGCCGCCGGCAAGGCAGTCGGCACCACCGCGATGAACCGCGCCCAGACCGAACGTCTGACCAAGCTGGGCGTCAACGTGCTGCTGTACGGCGCCGATACCTGGCTGATCGGCAAGGCGGCGCAGGAAGGGCTCGCGATGCTGGCGGAGTTCCGGCGATGAGTGAAGCCCCGATGAGTGAAGCCCCGTTGAGCGAAACCCGATATCCCGCACACGCGCTGGTCGGGTTTGCCCACGCGCTGCTGATGAGAGCCGGCATGCGTGCAGACATCGCGCGCGATGTCGCCGACGTGCTCGTCACGGGCGACCTCCTCGGCCACACGACGCATGGCCTCGCGCTACTGGCCGGCTATCTCGGCGAGATCGAAAAAGGCACGATGAGCAAGGCGGGCGCGCCGACAATCGTCAACGAGCGGCCGGCGGGAGAGACCTGGGACGGACACCGGCTACCCGGGCCGTGGCTGACGCTGCGAGCGCTCGACACCGCGATGGGGATGGCGACGACGCAGGGCACCGGCAGCGTCGTCATTCGCCGTTCGCATCACATCGGATGCCTCGCGGCGTATCTCAAACGCGCGACCGACGCCGGCAGGATGGCGCTGGTGTTCTGTTCGGACCCGTCCACCCGCAGCGTCGCACCGTTCGGCGGCGTGTCCCCGGTGTTCACGCCGAATCCGCTGGCGGCCGGCATTCCGACCTCCGGCGACCCGATCCTGCTCGACGTGTCGGCGAGCTACACGACGAATGGCCTCACCGGGCGACTCTACGATGCGGGCAAGAAGCTGCCGCACCCATGGATTCAGGACGCGCAGGGCAACGCGACCGACGATCCCGCGGTGCTGTTCAACGAGCCCAAGGGCACGCTGCTGCCGCTCGGTGGGCTCGACGCAGGGCACAAGGGTTTCGCGCTGGCGCTGCTGGTCGAGGCGCTGACGGCGGGCCTCACCGGCTTCGGCCGCGCTGATCCGTCCGAGGGATGGGGCGCGACGGTGTTCGTGCAGGTACTCGATCCCGCTGCATTCGGCGGGCGCGACGCGTTCGTGCGGCAGATGGACGCTCTGGTCGATACCTGCCACGACGCGACGCCGCGGCCGGGCGGTGCGCCGGTGCGCCTGCCCGGCGAGAACGGCATGAAGCGCTTCCGCGAGCAGACCGCGAACGGCGTCGCGCTGCATCCGTTGATCCTGCCGTCGCTCGCGCCGTGGGCGGAGAAACTCGGCATCGCCGCGCCGGCGGAGCGCTGACGCACGGCGATGCCGACACCGGTCGCGCGGCTGTTGCAACAAGCGGCGGAGCATGCGGGCCGCGGCGATTATCCGCGGGCGCTGTCGCTTTGCGACGACGCGCTGCTGCTCGATCCGGCCGATGCGGCCGTGCATCTGAACCGCAGCGTCGTGTTGCATCGAATGCACCGCCATGCCGACGCCGCGCAGGAAGCGGAGGCCGCGTGCCGGCTGCGTCCGGACTGGGCGGAGGCGTGGGCCAACGCCGGCCACCTCCGATTCGCGCACTCCGAGTTTGCCGAGGCCGCGCATGCATTCACCCGCGCCGCCGGCATCGACGTCGCGAATGCCGGCTATCCGTTCAACGCGGGCCGGGCGTGGGAGAAGCTGCAGGCGTGGTCGCGCGCGGCGACCGCCTATCGCGCCGCCTACGATCGCGCACCCGCGAACGGCGCCATCTGGGAAGCCTGCGACCGGCTGCTGACGATCACCAATCGTCCCGACGATGCGGCGGCGCTGTTCGCCGATCACGTCGGCCGGCCGGCAACAGCAACCTTGGCAACGTCGGCACCGTCGGCACCGTCGGCACCGTCGGCGCTGTCGGGGCGGCTGGTCGCGGCGGGACTGCTGTACGCACGGATGCTGGCGGACCCGGCGCTGGAAGCGCGCTGCCTCGCGGAGGCGCTCGCGCGCGATTGGCAGCCGGTCGAA
>JAAFGU010000098.1 GCA_010365205.1 Aromatoleum sp.
TTGCCGCGGCGCTTGACCGGCTTGAGCTGCGTGAACTCCTGCTCCCAATACCGGAGCACGTGCGGTTTGACTGCGCAGAGGTCACTTACCTCGCCGATGGTGAAATACCGCTTGGCGGGGATCGGCGGCAGCTCGGCTTTAGCTCGGCTGTGTTCCGCCATGGTTCGCGGCTTCGACCATTACCTTCAATTTCTGGCTCGCGTGGAACGTCACCACGCGACGCGCCGTGATCGGAATCTCCTCGCCGGTCTTCGGGTTGCGCCCGGGGCGCTGCGGCTTTTCGCGCAGCTGGAAATTGCCGAATCCGGAGAGCTTGACGCTGTCGCCGCGTTCGAGTGCGATGCGAATCTCTTCGAAGAAACGCTCGACCATGTCCTTGGCTTCGCGCTTGTTGAGACCAAGCTGCTCGAAGAGCAGATCGGCGAGTTCGGCTTTGGTGAGCGTCATCGGAGGTCCTACTGGCGAAGCGTGGCGCCGAACCGATCTTTTGCGACGCGCAGCAGTTCTGCTACGGTCGCGTCAATGTCGGCGTCCGTCAAAGTACGTTCAGTATCCTGCATAAGCACAAGAATCGCAAAGCTTTTTTTGCCCTGCAACAATCCGGGCCCGCGATACAGGTCGAACAGCCGCAGCGCCTCGACGGAAGGCGGCTTGGCGGCCTCCAGCGCGGCGAGTACGTCGCCGACGGTGACGCCTTCGTCGACGACGAGGGCGAGATCGCGCCGAACGACCGGTAGTTTCGAAATCGGCCGCGCGGTCGGAAGCGGCCTCGACGTCAGCCGCGCCAAGTCGAGTTCGAACAGGATCGGCGCCCGCGAAAGGTCGAAATGCTTGACCAGGCGCGGATGCAGCTCCCCGAGCCAGCCGATCGAACGGCCGTCGAGAAGCACCGTGGCGGCGCGGCCCGGATGGAGCGCGGGGTGGTCGCCTGGTACCGTCGCAAGCGACCGCGGCGCCACCAGCGCCTCGAGATCCGACTTGATATCGAACAGGTCGGCTGCCCGCTTTGCCATGCCCCACTGCTCGGGCTCGGCGTCGCCGAAGGCGAGGCCTCCCAGGCGCAGCGGTTGGTCGTAACCCGCGCCGGCGCGCTGAAAACAGCGGCCGGCCTCGAACACGCGGACGCGATCCTGTCTACGCGCGAGATTCGTGCGGAGCACCTCGATCAGGCCGCCGGCCATCGTCGTGCGCATCACGTCGAGATGACTGGCGATCGGATTCAGCACGGCGATCGCCGCCGATTCCGCGTCACGATCGGGGAAGAGCGCGGCTTCCCAGGCGGAATTCACGAAGCTGAACGTGATGGCCTCCTGCCAGTCGCGTGCGACGAGCTTCCGCTTCAGCCCGTTGACCGAAAGCGCGGCCTCCGCATCGGGAAGCATCGACTGGACATGGGCGGAAGGCGGCGCCGGAATGGCAGCGTAGCCGTAAAGGCGGGCGATTTCCTCGACGAAATCCTCCTCGATCGCGAGATCGAAGCGGAAAGTCGGCGGCGTGACCAGAAAATCGTCGCTTTCGCGCCTGTACGTGAGCCGAAGGCGGTCGAACAGGCCGCCGATGGCGTCCGCCGACAGGGCGATTCCCAGCAGGCGTGCGACGCGGGGCGGACGGACGCGGACGGGGTCGCGCCGCGGAAATTCTCCGCACTCGTCGTCTAGCGGGCCGGCGCGGCCGCCGCAAACGTCGAGAATCAGTTGCGTCGCGCGCTCGACGGCGCGCGCACATCCGTCGAAATCGACGCCGCGCTCGAACCGGTAGCCGGCGTCACTGGCGAAGCCCAAGCGCCGTGACTTGCCCTGGATGATTGCCGGGTTCCAGTACGCGGCTTCGAGGAACACCGTCGTCGTCGCGTCGTTGATGCCGGAGTGCACGCCACCCATGATGCCGGCGAGGCCGAGCGGCTTTTTCTCGTCGGCGACGAGCAGCATGTCCGGCTCGAGCGCCAGCGTCTGTTCGTTCAGCAGCGTCAGCGTCTCGCCTGCCCGGGCGAAGCGGACGACGATCGCTCCGTCGAGCAGCCGGTCGTCGTAGGCGTGCATGGGCTGGCCCAGCTCCAGCATCACGTAATTCGTGATGTCGACAACGGGCGAGATCGAACGAATGCCGCTGCGCTCGATTCGCTCCTTCATCCATCCCGGCGTTGGGGCGCCGGAGTCGATGCCTTCGATCGTGCGACTGGCAAAGCGCGGGCATGCGCCGGAATCCTCGACCACGACCCGGCGCCGGGTCGCGACGCCGACCGGCACGGCGAAAATGCCAGGGGGGAACAGCGGGGCGCCGGTGATCGCGGCGACCTCTCGTGCGATGCCGAGCATCGACAGGCAGTCCGTGCGATTGGGCGTGAGCTTCAGCGTAATGAGCGTGTCGTCGAGCGACAGCGTGTCGCGGACGCTCGCGCCGATGAGGGCGTCTTCCGGTAGCGCAAGCAACCCGGAAGCGTCGTCGCCAATTCCCAGCTCCTTGGCCGAGCACAGCATGCCATTCGACTCCACGCCGCGCACTGCCGCCTTGCTGACGGCGAATCCGCCGGGGAGCTTCGCGCCGATCAGCGCGCAGGGCACCTTCATCCCGACGCCGGCATTGGGGGCGCCGCAGACGATCTGCAACACGGCGCCGGTACCCGCGTCGACCGCACAGAGGCGAAGGCGGTCGGCATTCGGGTGCGGTTCGGCCTTGTCGATGCGGCCGACGACGACGCCGGAGAACGGCGGAGCCGCGGGGACGGCCTCCTCGACCTCGAGCCCCGCCATCGTCAGGCGCTCGCACAAAGCGGCCGTATCGATTGGCGGATCGACCAGCGTGCGCAGCCAGCGTTCGGAGAATCTCATCTCATCAACTCTTCGCGCGAATTGACGAAGAAAGCGCAGATCGATCGGGCGAACTCATAACGCGCTCCGCGCATCCGCGTTCGCAGAAATGATCTGCGCGGATCAGGCGAATTGACGGAGAAAGCGCAGATCGATCGGGCGAACTCATAACGCGCTCCGCGCAGTAGCCTTCGCAGAAACGATCTGCGCGGATCAGGCAAATTGACGAAGAAAGCGCAGATCGTTTTCATAGAACAGTCGAAGGTCGTTGACGCCGTACCGCAGCATCGTCAGCCGGTCGGGCCCCATACCGAACGCGAACCCCTGGTACTTTTCGGGATCGATGCCGACCGCCTTCAGCACATTCGGATGGACCTGGCCCGACCCGGCGATCTCGAGCCAGCCATCGCCGAAGCTCATGTCGATTTCGGCGGAAGGCTCGGTGAACGGAAAGAACGACGGGCGGAAGCGCACTTCGAGGTCGTCGCGTTCGAAGAAGTTGCGCAGGAACTCGGTGAACACGCCTTTGAGGTCGGCGAACGAGACGTCCTCGCCAATCCACAGCCCCTCGACCTGATGGAACATCGGCGAGTGCGTGGCGTCGCTGTCGACCCGGTACACGCGTCCCGGAGCAATAATCTTGATCGGCGGCGCGTGCGTTTCCATGTACCGCACCTGGATCGGCGACGTGTGCGTGCGCAGTACGTGGCCGCCCTCGACGTAGAACGTGTCGTGCATCGAGCGCGCCGGATGATCCTCGGGCGTATTGAGCGCGGTGAAGTTGTGGAAATCGTCCTCGATTTCCGGGCCGTCGGCGACCTCGAAGCCGAGCGAGCGAAAGAGCGTCTCGATGCGTTCGAGCGTTTGCGTGATCGGGTGGAGGCCCCCGATGCCGCGACCGCGTCCGGGCAGCGAGACGTCGAGCGCCTCGGACGCGAGCTGGCGCTCGAGCTTCGCGTCGGCGAGCGCGTCGCGGCGCGCGGCAAGCGCCGACTCGAGCTTGACCTTCGCTTCGTTGATTGCGGCACCCGCGGCGGGGCGATCGGCCGCAGGCAGCTTGCCCAGCGACTTCAGCAGGACCGTCAATGCGCCGGCCTTGCCCAAATAGCCAGCCTTGCTGTTCTCCAGCGCGGCGGGGTCCGCGGCGGCCGCGAATTCGGCGAGCGCGGCGGTGACGATTCGGTCAAGTTCGTCCATCGAAGGTCTCGGTGGTGGCGGGAGTTTGCTGCCGAGGCTCAAAAAAAAAGGGAGGCGGATCGCGCCTCCCTCCGTTTCTCGCGCTCGATCAGGCCAGAGAGGCTTTGGCTTGCTCCGCGATCTTGGTAAATGCCGCCTTGTCGTGCACCGCCAAGTCGGCAAGGACCTTGCGATCAATGTCGATCGACGCCTTCTTCAGTCCGTTCATGAACACGCTGTAGCTCATTCCGAGTTCGCGCACGGCGGCGTTGATCCGCGCGATCCAGAGCGCGCGGAATTCGCGTTTCTTCACCCGGCGGTCGCGATACGCGTACTGGCCGGCCTTCATTACCGCTTCCTTCGCGATGCGATAGACGGCGTTCCGGCGGCCGCGGAAACCCTTGGCCTGGGCAAGGATCTTTTTGTGCCGCGCGCGCGCGGTCACACCACGTTTGACTCTGGGCATGGCTGGGCTCCGTTACGCGTAGGGCATCATGGCCTTCACCGAATCCGCATTCGTGCTGTGGACGCCGGTGGTGCCGCGGAGCTGCCGCTTGCTCTTGGTGGTCTTCTTGGTGAGGATGTGGCGCTTGAACGCCTGCGCACGCTTCACGCTGCCGCCCGCGCGGACGCGGAAGCGCTTTTTCGCGCCGCTCTTCGTTTTCATCTTGGGCATGACTTCTTCCCTTATTTGCTGCCCACGGCGGTGCTCTCCGGTGGAGAGACTTGGCTACCGGCTTCGGGCTTCGTGGGGTGATGAGCCTTCGGTGCCACTTTCTTCGGGGCCAGCAGCATCACCATCTGCCGTCCCTCGAGTCTCGGCCACGATTCGACCACGCTATGCGATTCGAGATCGTTGCGGATACGTTCCAGCAGGCGTATCCCGAATTCCTGGTGCGCCATTTCGCGCCCGCGGAAGCGCAGCGTGATCTTGGCCTTGTCGCCTTCCGACAGGAACCGGATCAGATTCCTGAGCTTGATCTGGTAGTCGCCTTCGTCGGTTCCCGGCCGAAATTTCACTTCCTTGACCTGGATCTGCTTCAGCTTGAGCTTGGCCTCGTGCTGCTTTTTTGCCTCCCGGTACTTGAATTTGCCGAAATCCATTATCCGGCAAACCGGCGGCTTGGCCGTCGGGGCGATCTCGACCAAATCGAGTTCTGCCGCCTCGGCTTTGGCGATGGCTTCCGCCAGCGTCACGATGCCGAGCTGCTCACCTTCTTCACCTACCAAGCGGATTTCGGGGGCGTTGATTTCGCCATTGATCCGTTGTGCTTTGTCCTGGGCTATCGCTGATTCTCCATGTTGACAAAAACAAACCGTGCCGCCCGTCTGGTTCCACGCGTTCGCATGACGGAACGTCAGCGACGCGCCGACACCTCCTCGCGAAGGCGATCGAGCAAGGACTCCAAGGGCATCGCCCCGAGATCCTCGCCGCTGCGGGTCCGCACGGCCACCTGTCCAACCTGCATTTCCCTGTCGCCGACAATCAACTGGTACGGCAACTTTTGCAGGCTATGTTCCCGAATTTTATAGGTAATTTTCTCATTACGCAAATCGGAGGCGACCCGCAGGCCGGCCGCCTTCAGACGGGCCTCGACGTCTCGGGCGTAGGGAGCCTGGCGGTCGGTGATCGTCAGGACCACGGCCTGAACCGGCGCTAGCCACAAGGGGAGTGCCCCGGCGTAGTGCTCGACCAGGATGCCGATGAAGCGCTCGAGCGACCCGACAATGGCCCGGTGCAGCATGACCGGGGTCTTTCGGGTGTTGTCCTCGCCGACGTACTCGGCGCCCAAGCGCCCCGGCATCTGGAAATCGACCTGCATCGTGCCGCACTGCCAGGAACGGCCGATCGAGTCCTTGAGGTGGTACTCGACCTTCGGCCCGTAAAACGCCCCTTCCCCGGGCAGTTCGGTCCATTCGACGCCACACGACGTCAACGCGCCGCGGAGCGCGCCTTCCGCCTTGTCCCACTGGCCGTCGTCACCGAGCCGCTGTTCCGGGCGCAGCGCGAGTTTGATCGCAATCTCGGTAAATCCGAAGTCGCGGTAGACGTCGAGCGACAGCTGGTTGAATGCGGTCACCTCAGGCTGAATCTGGTCCTCGCTGCAGAAAATATGGCCGTCATCCTGGGTAAACGCACGCACCCGGATGATGCCGTGCAGCGCGCCCGACGGCTCGTTGCGATGGCAGCTTCCGAATTCGCCGTAGCGGAGCGGGAGGTCGCGGTAACTCCGCATATTCGAGTTGAACACCTGCACGTGGCCGGGGCAGTTCATCGGCTTGATCGCGAAGTCGCGCTTTTCCGACTCCGTCGTAAACATGTTGTCCTTGTAGTTCTCCCAGTGGCCGGACTTCTCCCACAGCGAACGGTCGAGGATCTGCGGACACTTGATTTCCTGGTAGCCGTTGTCCTGGTAGACCCGGCGCATGAATTGCTCGACCTGCTGCCAGATCGACCAGCCTTTCGGATGCCAGAACACCATCCCCGGCGCCTCGTCCTGCAGGTGGTAGAGGTCGAGCTGGCGGCCCAGGCGGCGGTGGTCCCGCTTCTCGGCCTCCTCGATCCGGTGGAGATAGGCATCGAGATCCTCCTTTTTGGTCCAGGCCGTGCCGTAGATTCGCTGCAGCATCTCGTTGCGTGAATCGCCGCGCCAGTAGGCGCCGGCGAGCTTCATCAGCTTGAACACCCGAAGCTTGCCCGTCGACGGGACATGCGGACCGCGGCAAAGATCGGTGAACGCCCCCTCGGTATAGAGCGAGATGTCCTCATTCGACGGAATCGACGCGATGATCTCCGCCTTGTAGTGCTCGCCAATCGACTTGAAGTGGTCGACCGCGGCGTCGCGTGGCATCAGCGTGCGGACGACCGTTTCGTCCTTCTTCGCGAGTTCGGCCATTTTCTGCTCGATGGCCGTGAGGTCCTCGGGCGTAAACGGACGCTTGAACGAAAAATCGTAGAAGAAGCCGTCCTCGATAACCGGGCCGATCGTCACCTGGGCCTCGGGGAACAGGGTCTTCACCGCATACGCGAGCAGATGCGCGGTCGAATGGCGAATGATGTCGAGTCCGTCGGCGTCCTTGTCGGTGACGATTGCGAGGTCGGCATCGCGTTCGATCAGATACGACGTGTCGACGAGTTTTCCGTCGACGCGACCGGCCAAGGCAGCCTTGGCGAGCCCCGGGCCTATCGACGAGGCCACCTGGGCGACGGTGACGGCAGCGTCGAACTCCTTGACGGCGCCGTCGGGCAATCGGACTTTCGGCATGGCGGATCCCCAAAAACAAAAAAGTGCGGACGAGCCGCACTTTTCCGTGAAACAGACGACGTGCGAACTCGCGTTCCCTACGGAAGTTCCCAACGCGTTCGCGGTGTCATAACCATGCCCTTCGTTGCTGCAAGAGATCGCTTCGGGAAGCTGGTAGGCGCGATTGGACTCGAACCAACGACCCCCACCATGTCAAGGTGATGCTCTAACCAGCTGAGCTACGCGCCTATAAGTTTCTAATTATAGCGACATTTTCAAAGTGCGCCAAATCCGGATGGCCGCGTCGCCGGCATTGGCCCGCCGGCCGCTCACCGCCCGAGGAAAAGCCACAGCACCGCGATGAACGCTGGCTGATGGATCATGTAGATCGCGAGGCTGTGCTGCCCGAGGAAATGCAGCCAGCGCGGCGCCCGCGCAAACGGCGCGACAGCGCGCAGGCCGGTGCCGATCAGAGCGCGTCCGATGGCGATGCCGGCAAAGACGAATCCGGCCCAAGGGAACAGCGGGACGTAGTCCTCGGTCGCGGGTTTGTGGGTGGTGAATCCGATCCACGCCAATTGGCGCTGGTCGAAGACAGGATTCGACCACACGATCCCGGCGACGATCATCGCGGTGCCGATCGCAATCGCAACAAGGGGCAAGCGCGCGAAGGGCCGCGCAAGCAGCGACGCCACGGCGATGCAATGGAGGATGCCGAAGTAGATGAAGGTGTCCGGAAACAGCAAGTAGCTGCCGAGCGTCGCCGCAGCTGCGCACGCGGCGATGACGGCAATTCGGCGCCAGAACCGTCGGGGCGTCACATGGGCGTCGGATGCAAGCGCGAGCGAGATCCCGACCAGCAGCAGGAACGACGTTACGATCAACGCGCGAAACCCGAGCCAGAAGAGGTCGTGTTCGAAATCGGCGCTGATGGCGCGGTAGTACCGCAGGTCGAAGCATAAGTGATAGACAAACATCAGGCAGATCGCGCCGCCCCGCAGCGCGTCGATGCCCTCCACGTGGCGCGGCGCGTCGGAGGGGCGCTTGCCCGGGTGAACGTTCCGGTGGGCGGTGCCGCGTTTGCGGCTCATCGCCAGGGCACGCCCCAGGTCACGCGCCATCCGGCGCCGTCG
>JAAFGU010000099.1 GCA_010365205.1 Aromatoleum sp.
CTCCTTTGCATAAAGGTTGATAGTCTTGGTCGACCATCAAGAATACGCCGCCCTCTCATTTCACGTCATACACAACTTTCGATCATAGCTCCCATCGCGCGAACGGTCCGCTACTTCATGGGTAATGTGCCACTGCTCTAGCTCCTCAGGGCTTGTTCGCGCTAGTAATGCAAATACCAAAATGCGCTTCGCACCTGCTCGCACTGCTTGAGATATCAGGCTGCGAATCGTGCCACCCGATGAGATCCCATCGTCGACGATTAGAATGTCCGTTAAATCAGCCTCTGACGCGATGTAGCCAATAGCAGCACACCGCCCCTGCCCCCCCGGTTCAAATGTGCGCGCTACGTGGACAATACGCGGAGGAGGGTTTATGAGGAGCTGGATCAGCTCAGCGTAGAGCTCGCTCGCCGGCTTACTGTGGCCCTCCTCACCCGCTCCAATTTTGTCGATGCGGTTCATCCCCGCGGGCACAAGCGCTACGGCGGGCCTGAAATCGCGCCAAAGGTCGCTGCGTAGAACGAGTTGCAACCGCTCTTCGGTCAGTTGTCGGATTGCATCTTCAGCGCGAAGAAGTTTCAACGTGTCGACAGTGACGGACGCGTGCCTCACCCCACTCACGCGATGGCCGATGGAAACGGCACCCGTACTACAAAGAATCTTGACGGTTCGAACGACGCGCTCAACATCGATAGTCAGCTCTGGCGCCAGTAATGTCGGAACCGCAGAAACCGGATCTACCCAATACTCATCGACCGGACCTGTTTCTAACTCAGTTACACGTTGCGCGATGGCACTGGCCAGGCGAACGGATACGGCGCCGGCATGGTCGGGCGCATGAGCAAGGCAAGCGCGACAGCCGGGTCCTTCCGGAGCCCGGACTGCACCGCGGTCCCGTGGAGCGCCCGGTTCAAACAGCTCAAGAAAACTTTCGGTGGTTAACAGAGTCCCTGGTTAACAAGGAAACGGCAGGATGCACGCAAACGGAAAACTGTCGCAGGCAGCGCTCGGGCGCGAGCTCAACCTCAGCCGCGCAATGGTCACGAAGCTAAAGCAGCGCGGCATGCCCATCCATTCTGTGACCGAAGCGATCGATTGGCGCAAGGCGAATCTCGACCCCGGTCTGGTCAAGGCCGTGCGACGCCCCGAGCTCATGCCGGCAATCGAACGCGACCGCGTCGCCGCCGTCAACGCGCTCGGGGCACTCGCCTCCGACGATCTGGCAGCCAAAGACTGGGGTCCGTTCGTGGAGCGCGTCGAGAAGTTGCGGGCGATTCTCGTGGTCTTGACCGAGGACGAGAACGACCGCGTGCGCCTCCCGCTACAAATTTGGGATGCCCTTTGCGGTTTTCCCGGACCCTGGTCAGCGCATACGCGTTTCGAGCGTGCGAACTGAGGTGGACGGAATCGAAGCCCTGCTCGACGAAGCGAAAATCGAAATGGGACAGACGCCGAGTCTTGGCTCGGCCGGCGCCTGCGCATGCTCTGGCTGACACGGCCGACATTGCGGCGCTACTCGACGAGCCGCGCCCGCGGGGTTACGGGGTTCGGCGGAAGCTCGCTCATGACTCTCTTCAGATCCTCGCCCTTAAACCCAGCCTTTTGGCCGCACGACGGCTTGCCACATTCGAAAGGAAACAGCTCATGAAAGGCGGACATAGCGCTATGACAAACAGGACAGGTTGGGGAATCGAGATACCCACCGCTGGGAAGACGCTTGAAAAGTGCGCCACGATGCTCGACAAACTCAGCGGATTGCTGCTGACTCGTCCCACCCAGCTGCATTTTTGCGCGCTGTTCTTTAAGTGCGGAATTTTCTTTCTGCAGTTTTACGATGTCAGCAAGGATCAACTGAAGCTGCGCTTCAACAAACGCGATGCGCTGGTTGGTCTCAGCGGCGTCGGGTGCGGTGAATCCGATGGTGGGACGCAGACTCGCGACGACTGCAAGTAGCCTCTGCCATTCGATCTTCGGTGCTTCATTCGCCGCCTCGGTCATCCTAATCGCCCAAGCTCTTTAGGCAAAGGCGAGCTTCCTCCGCGGCAGCGAGCGCGACAACGCCGCTGCAGTCTTCCAATTTGTTGATGCAAACAGTCTTGCTGCCCTCCCAAAGCTCGAACGTCCACCAGGGCTGCTCACCGACGTATCCACCGAAGGCATTCTTCGCGTTCACATAACCGCAGGCCACGCGGTTACTTCGCCCGCTACCGTCCGTGAGCTTCCCTTCCGCCATTGAAAACTTTCGGAAGCGCGCGCTCTCTGGATCCTTTAGGGCGGCGCGCACTCTTGCTTGCGCATCATCAATAAGTCTCTGTTGCTCTGCCGCGACTCTAGCCGCCTCAATACGAGCTAAGTCTGCTGAAGTTGGCGGAGGGGGCGGGGCGGGTTTGCACCCACCAAGAGCGATAAGCGCTGTGGTGAGTAGCGATGCGAGCAAGACGACCGTGCGTAGAGCGGTCTTCATGGTGCGCCTGTCGAGTTTTTTGGCGGGATTCTCCGAGGCTTTTTCTGCGCCTAACCGCGCCATCCGATTTGAGTGGGACGGCTGCGAGCGCCGACGCCTTTGCGGTGAACGGTGAGTGCGGTTCGGGTTGCTGCAGTTAGCTGGGCGTTAGCTAGCGCGTTGTGAAAACTGGTGGCCAAGGGCGGAATTGAACCACCGACACAAGGATTTTCAGTCCTCTGCTCTACCAACTGAGCTACTTGGCCAAGGGCGCGATTATACCAAGGTCGGCCTTCTCGCCGTAACCCCTGCGCACGCCGGGCGTCAGGCGTCGCCATCCGCGCCGAAGAACTCGCGAAATGCGGCGAGCGTTTCCTCGGGCGCCTCCTCGGGAAGAAAATGTCCCGTCGGCAGCGTGCGGCCGCGCACGTCGGTCGCCACGTGTCCCCAATCGCGGATCGGATCGAACAACCGGTTGACCACGCCCTTCGCGCCCCATAGTGCGAGCAGCGGACAGCCGATCAGCGTGCCGGCGCCGGCCTCGTCATGTTCGAGGTCGATCGCAGCGGCGGCGCGGTAGTCCTCGCAGGTCGCGTAGATGGTCGCCGGGTTGCTGAAGCAGCGCTCGTATTCGGCCAGTGCGCGCGCATCGAAATTCGAGAGGCCGCCCGACCAGCCGCCGAGCTTCTTTCGCAAATAGTAGGCGGGGTCGGCGCCGATCAAGCGCTCGGGCAGATCGAACGGCTGGATCAGGAAGAACCAGTGGTAGTACGCGGTCGCGAATGCCTGGTTCGTCTGCCCGTACATGATCCGCGTCGGCGAGATGTCAAGCACCGCAACGCGCTCGACCGCGTTCGGATGGTCGAGGCACAGGCGATGCGCGACGCGACCGCCGCGGTCGTGACCCGCGAGCCCGAAGCGCGCGAAGCCCTGCGCGCGCATCACCTCGACCATGTCGCGGGCCATCGCGCGTTTGGAATAGTTCACGTGGCGCTCGCCGCCGTCCGGCTTCGACGAGTCGCCGTAGCCGCGAAGATCGGGGCAGACGACGGTGAACTCGCGGGCGAGCGCCGGGGCGACCTTGTGCCACATCGCGTGCGTCTGCGGATAACCGTGCAACAGCAGCAGCGGCGGACCGCTGCCGCCGAACTCGCAGTGGATTTCCGCGCCGGACGTGGCAACGCGTCGCGCCGTGAATCCTGGGAAGAGGTCGCTCATGTCGCAACCGCCCTTGTGTCAGTCAACCGTCGCGCCCGATTTTTTCACGACGTCCGCCCACTTCACGACCTCGCTTTTCACCAGCGCGCCGAATTCCTCCGGCGAATCGGCGACGATCTCCGCGCCCAGGCCGGACAGGCGCTCGCGCACGTCCGGCAGGTTGAGGATCTTCACGATCTCGACGTTGAGCCGCCTGACGATCTGCGGCGGCGTACCGGCCGGCGCGAACACGCCCTGCCACGAACCGACCTCGAAGCCGGGGAGCCCCGACTCGGCGAGTGTGGGCACCTCCGGCGCGACCGACGAGCGCTTCGCCGTCGTCACCGCGAGTGCCCGCAGCTTGCCGGCCTTCGCCAGCGGCCATGCCGTGGTGATGTTGTCGAACGTCATCGTCACTTGCCCGCCGACGACATCCTGCAGCGCGGGCGGGCTGCCCTTGTACGGGATGTGCTGCATTTCCACGCCGGCCATCGACTTGAAGAGCTCGCCGGACAGGTGCTGCGACGTGCCGTTGCCGCTGGAAGCGAACGAGTACTTGCCCGGATTCGCCTTCATCAGCGCGATCAGCTCCTTCACGTCCTTCGCCGGCACCTCGGGATTGATCACCAGCATGTTCGGCACCCGCGCGATCAGGGTGATCGGCGCAAAATCCTTCACCGGATCGTAGGGCAGTTTGGCATAGAGCGATGCATTGATCGCGTGCGTGCTGATCGTCCCGCCCATGATCGTGTACCCGTCCGGCGCCGCCTTCGCCGTGAACTCGGCGCCGACGGCGCCACCGGCACCGGGCTTGTTTTCGATCACCACCGGCTGGCCGAGCACGCCCTGCAGTTTTTCGGCGACGGTGCGCGCGAGGATGTCCGTCGTGCCGCCCGGCGCGAACGGCACGATCCACTTGATCGGCTTCGACGGCCAGGCCTGCGCGCCCGCGGCGGAGGCAAGCGCGGCGAGCGCGACGCCGGCGAACAAACTGATCATCGTCTTCATCGTTTCTCCTCGTGACGCGGTTGTCGTAATGTGGCGCGCGCCGAATGTCTGCCGCTCGCGCCGCGGCGCGCTCCCGCACCCGGCAGCGGCCGGATCGCCTGCTTCGAACGCGACCACGCGCGCGATCACGCGACGATGGCGTCCACCTTGCTCGCTTCGATGCCGACCGACGCCGCGGCGGCGACCAGATCGGCCCAGGTCTTGTCGTCGAGCGGAACGCCGCCGGCCTGCCGCGCCGCGCGATTGCGCCGTTCGACTTCGCCGGGTGCCAGCACCGGCTCCCCCGGCGTCGACGGCGGCGATGCCTTGACGTACTCGACGAAGCGCGTCGCCTCGGCGAGCACGCCGCCGGTCCGATCGTACACGGCCGGTGCGATGAAGATCGACAGCATGTTGTTGCGCAGCACCGTGTCTTCCGGATCGGAGCTGCGGCCGGTCGTCACGGCGCCCGCGAGCAGATCGGTGAGCATCGACAGCCCCGAGCCCTTGTGCGCGCCGATGGTCAGCAGCGCGCCGCCGTCGTAGAAATCTTTCGGGTCCGTCGTCGGCCGCCCGTCCCTGTCGACGATCCAGCCCGCGGGCACCTGCTCGCCCTTGTTCAGCGCGACCATCAGCTTGCCTTCGGCGACCGTCGACGTCGTGATGTCGAGGATCACGCTCTCGCCGCCGGCGAGCGGCATGCCGATCGCCATCGGATTGGTGGACAGGCGCCGGTCGGAGCCGCCGAACGGCGCGACGCGCTGCGCGCCCGAGGTGTTGAGGAAGTGCAGCGACACCTGTCCGGCCGCCGCCGCCATGTCGGCCCAGTCGCCGAGGCGCCCGAGGTGGCCGCAGTTGCGCAGACCGATCATCGCAATGCCCTTGTTCGCCGCCTTTTCGATGCCGAGACTGGTCGCGTATTCGCCGGTCACCTGACCGAAGCCGCGGTTGCCGTCGACGATGGCGATGGTGTCGCTGTCGAACACCGTGGTCGGCGCCGTGTTCGGCTTCAACCAGCCGGCGCGCACCCACTCCAGATACTTGGCCACGCGCAGCACGCCGTGAGAATCGTGGCCGACCAGATTCGAATCGACGAGCCGGCGCGCGATGGTCTTCGCTTCGGCCGGATGGGAGCCGCCGCCCTTCATGATCGCGGCGACCAGCTCGACGAGCTTGGGGGCGGGCAGTGTGCGCATGGGCCCAGTCAGTTTCCAGTTTCGGTTTTCGGTTTTCGGTTTCAGTGGATCTCGGGCTCGGCCGTCGGCGCGATGCCCTCGAGGAAATCGAAATCGCAGCCCTGATCGGCCTGCGTGATGTGGCGCTGGTAGAGCGCGCCGAAGCCTCGCGTGTAATGCATCTCGGGCGGTTTCCACGAGGCGCGGCGGCGCGCAAGCTCCGCCGCCGATACTTTCAGTTCCAGTTTGCGCGCCGGGACGTCGAGCTCGATCAGGTCGCCGTCCTGCACGAACGCGAGCGGACCGCCGACGAAGCTTTCCGGCGCGACGTGCAGCACGCAGGCGCCGTAGCTGGTGCCGCTCATCCGCGCATCGGAGATTCGCACCATGTCGCGTACGCCGGCGGCCAGCAGCTTTTTCGGGATCGGCAGTTGTCCCCACTCGGGCATACCCGGCGCGCCCTGCGGCCCCGCGTGCTTCAACACCAGCACCGAGTCGGCGGTGACCGGCAGCGCCGGGTCGTCGATGCGCGCCGCCATGTCGTTGTAGTCGGCGAACACGACGGCGTGCCCGATGTGCTTCAGCAGCCGCGCTTCGGCCGCGGCCGGCTTGATCACCGCGCCGTCCGGCGCCAGGTTGCCGCGCAGCACCGCCAGGCTGTCGGAGGCGACCAGCGCCTTGTCCCGGGGAAGGATGACGTCGCGGTCGAACACCTCGGCCGACGCGATGTTTTCGCCCAGCGTTTTCCCGTTGACCGTGCGCGCGGACAGTTCGAGCAGGTCGCCAATGTCGTTCAGCAATGCGCGCAGGCCGCCGGCGTAGAAGAAATCCTCCATCAGGTACTTGCCGGCGGGGCGCAGGTTCGCGACCAGCGGCGTCTTGCGCGCCAGCGCGTCGAAGCGGTCGATGGTCAGCGCGACGCCGGCGCGGCGCGCGAGTGCCACCATGTGCACGATCGAGTTGGTCGAGCCGCCGAGTGCCAGCACCGCTGTCACCGCGTTGTCGACGCTGGCCGCCGTCACCAGGTCGCGCGGCTTCAGGTCTTCCCACACCATGTCGACGATCCGGCGGCCGGTATCGGTCGCCATCCGCGCGTGGCGCGAATCGGCGGCGGGGATCGACGCGGCGCCGGGCAGCGTGAAGCCCATCGCCTCGGCGGCGGAGGTCATCGTCGACGCGGTGCCCATGGTCATGCAATGGCCGGGCGAGCGCGCGATGCCGTCCTCGATTTCGCCCCACTGCGCGTCGGTCAGGTTGCCGGCGCGCTTCTCCGCCCAATATTTCCACACGTCCGAGCCGCTTCCGAGTTTCTGGTCGCGCCAGTGTCCCGACAGCATCGGACCCGCGGGCATGAAGATCGCCGGCAGATTCATGCTGAGCGCGCCCATCAGCAACGCGGGCGTCGTCTTGTCGCAACCGCCCATCAGCACCGCGCCGTCGACGGGGTAGGAGCGCAGCAGCTCCTCGGTCTCCATCGCGAGCAGGTTGCGGTAGAGCATCGTCGTCGGCTTCTGGAACACCTCGGCCAGCGCGATGGCCGGCATCTCCAGCGGAAAGCCGCCCGCCTGCAGCACGCCGCGCTTGACTTCATCGGCGCGCTGGCGGAAATGCGAATGGCAGGCGTTGATGTCGCTCCAGGTGTTGATGATCGCGATGATCGGCTTGCCGAGGTAGTCGGCACGCGAGTAGCCCATCTGCGACGCGCGCGAGTGGTGGCCGAACGAGCGCATGTCGTTGTTGCCGAACCAGCGGTGCGACCGCAGGTCCTCGGGTTTTCTGCGTGTCATGGCAGCGCCCTGTCGTGTGCGAGAAGCGCCTTCGCCGCGGCGGCGATGCGCGGATGAAGGGAGGCCGGGATGTTCGTCAACTGCGGCAGCATCGGTCCCGTGTCGGCGATGCCGGCGAGCCGCACCGCCTCGTGCAGCACGCGAATCGGCGACAGCTCGTCGCGCAGATTTTCGAGCGGCAGGTACGCCGCGCGCAGCGCTTCCGCCCTCGCGTAGTCGCCCGTCTCGAGATAGCGGATCAGCGCGCGGTTCGCGTCGGGGTCGAGCGTCAGATCGGCGTGCCGGGCCAGCGGCGGCACGGCAAGGACGCTCCGCGCCAGGTCGGCGGCGGTCACGACGCCAGTCTTCAAGGATGCTCCTCCGGGAAACGTGCGTTTCCGCCGCATTATACGAGAGCTGCGGGCGTTGTTCACCGTCCGGTTAACTCGCGCGGCGCGACGCGCGGGCATACGCTCGGGCGATGTCCAAGGCGCTGCCGACATCCGGCGCTTGCGTACCGGCGCTGCGGCGCTATAGTGGGCTCTACGGGAAGCCCGTATCGGCGGTCACCGCGCACTACAGCGGCGCAGCGGTTGCTCGTACCGGCGGTTGTTCCTACCCGCAGCCGCGCTTCCCCGCAGTTGCGTCTCAGGCAGTTGCGGTTCAAGTACCGCCGTCCTCGCGCCGCGATGGACATCACCGCAGGAGATCGCCATGAGCCCTCGCCTCTCCCACACCCCGACGCCACGCGTAAACGCGCGCCCGGCCGCAGCCTG
>JAAFGU010000100.1:0-2512 GCA_010365205.1 Aromatoleum sp.
ATCGCGCCAAGCTTGGCCTTCAGGTTGTCGACTGACTGGTTCGCGATCTTGAATTCCGGCTGCCAGCGGTAGCCGAGCGTTTCCCACAGTACCGCGCCGGCCCCGCGCGCGAGCGCGTCGCCAATGAACGCGCGGCCGTCGGACTTCTCGCCGGGAAACGCCGCGAACGCATCGCCCGCCCGCACCCGCCGGCTGTCCGACGTAATTCGACGCGGCGCGGCGCCGAGCCGCGCGAGCAGCGCCGCCACGTCGACCTCGGGTGCGAGCGCCGTGGGCATCAAGTCTCCTCGCCGATTTCACCGCCTGCGGGCGGCAGGATCATATTGTCGACCGGCGAGTCCGTCGGCACTCCGAGCATCCGCAGTGCGGCGCCGGTCACGGTCGAGAATACGGGCGCGGCGACATCGCCGCCGTAGTGGCTGCCGGCAGTCGGTTCATCGATCATCACCGCGATGACCAGCCGCGGGTTCGACGCCGGCGCAAAACCGACGAACGACGACACGAAACGGTTGGTGTAGCCACGGCCTTCGAGCTTGTGCGCGGTTCCGGTCTTGCCGGCAACGCGATAGCCCGGCACCTGTGCTTTCGGCGCCGTGCCGCCGGGCTGCACCGCCATTTCCAGCATCCGGCGCACTGCGAGCGCCGTCTCGAGCCTCAGCACGGGCCGCCCGGAGACCGGACCGCTGACTTTGAACAGCGTCACCGGTTTGAGTTCGCCGCCGGTCGCGAACACGGTGTAGGCGCGCGCGAGTTGGACGAGGTTGACCGAGATTCCGTGACCGTAGGACATCGTTGCCTGGTCGATCGGTTTCCAGCCTTTCGCGGGCCGCAGTCGCCCGCCGACCTCACCCGGAAAACCCGTCTTCGGCGGCGCTCCGAAACCCGCATCGGAGAGCACTTCCCACATCACTTCCGGCGGCAGGCCCAGCGCGATCTTCGCCGCACCGACGTTCGACGATTTCTGGATGACTTGCTCGACGGTGAGCGCGCCGTTCGGATGCGCATCGTGGATCGTGTTCGGACCGATCGTCAGCGACCCCGGCGCCGTCTGGATCACCGTGTCCGGCCGGACCCGCCCCGATTGCAGCGCCGCGGCGATCGTGAACGGTTTCAGCGTCGAACCCGGCTCGAACACGTCGGTCAGCGCGCGATTGCGCATGCTCTCGCGCGCGACCCGGTTGCGCGCATTCGGGTTGTAGGTGGGCAAGTTCGCAAGTGCGAGAATCTCGCCGCTGTGGACATCGAGGATCACCAGCCCGCCGGCCTTCGCCTTGTTGGCGTCGATCGCCGCCTTCAACTCGCGGAACGCAAGATATTGCAGCCGCGTATCGATCGCGAGCGCCAGATCGCGTCCCGCCTGCGGCGCGCGGATCGCTTCGACGTCCTCGACCGCATCGCCGCGGCGGTTGATGATCACCCGTCGGCTGCCGGGACGGCCGCCGAGCCATTCCTGTTGCGCGAGTTCCATGCCTTCCTGCCCCACGTCGTGGTCGCCGGTGAAGCCCACGATGTGACTCATCGTCTCGCCGCCGGGATAGAAGCGGCGGTACTCGTTCTGGTCGTTGATGCCCTTGATCCGGAGTGCCGCGATGCGGTTGGCGATTTCCGGTGGAACCTGTTTGGCGAGATAGACGAAATCGCCTTCGTCGAGTTTTTTCGCGAGCGCTCGCGGCGACGTCTCCAGCAGTCTCGCAAGTTCCGCGAGCTGCGAAGGCGTCGCCTCGATCTTCGCCGGAAACGCCCAGATCGATTTTACCGGCGTCGAGATCGCGAGCGGTTCGCCCGCGCGGTCGACGATGCGGCCGCGGTGCGCCGGCACTTCGATCTCGCGGCTGTAGCGCGAGCTGCCCTGCTCCTGCAGGAACGCGTTGTCGATCCACTGCAGGTACAGCGCGCGGCCCGCGAGCAGGCCGAACAGGAGCACGAACAGGCCGAATATCAGCGGCGAGCGGAAGCGCGGCAATGCAAACGGCGCCGGAGCGCCGCGCTTGACCGCCACGGCCGAGGGGGATGCGCAGACCCTCATCGCGCGCCTCCGCCCGGGACCATCTCGACACGACCGGGGAGCGGCAATGTCATCTTCAACTGCTCGCGGGCGATCTTCTCGACCCGCGCCGGCATCGCCCACGTCGATTGCTCGAGCTGCAGCTGGCCGAACTCGATTTCGTAGCCGCGCGCCTTCGTCTGCTCTCGCTCGAGCTCGACGAACAGCGTGCGCGCCTGATGCCGCGAGGTGACCAGCGACAGGCCGCAGGCGACGAGCACGGCCAGCAGCAGGAGGTTCACGCGCAGCATCGCAGTCTCATTCGCTGGCGAAGGCGGCGCCGAAGCCGGCGGGGATCGGCTCGGAAGTCCGCGCCGCGACACGCAGCGTCGCGCTACGCGCGCGCGGGTTCGCCGCAACCTCGCGCTCGGACGGCCGGATTGCGCGACCGATCCGCTCGAGCGGCGCACCGGGCAGCGCGTCGGTTCGAATGGCCAGCCGCGCGAGGCGCGGATTGCCGCCGAACGG
>JAAFGU010000100.1:2527-10869 GCA_010365205.1 Aromatoleum sp.
GTTTCACGATCCGGTCTTCGAGGGAGTGGAAACTGATCGCCGCGAGCCGGCCGCCGGGTTCGAGCAGCGGCGGAAGACGCGGCAGCGTCAACGCGAGCTCCGTGAGCTCACGATTGACGAAAATCCTAAGAGCCTGGAACGTCCGCGTGGCCGGATCCTGACCCCAATCACGCCGCGGGCGCGTGCTGACGGCTTGGGCCACGATCGCGGCCAGCTGCCGCGTCCGTTCGACGGGTGCGAGCGCGCGAGCCGCAACAATTGCTCTTGCAATCGATTGAGCAAACCGTTCTTCACCATAATCGCGTATCACCTCCGTCAGTTCGCGCGCATCGGCACGCGCGAGGAACGCGGCTGCGGATTCGCCGCGCGCTGGATCCATCCGCATGTCGAGCGGTCCGTCCGCGCGGAAAGAGAAGCCGCGGCCGGGGTCGTCGATTTGCGGGGAGGAAATGCCGAGATCGAGGAGCACGCCGTGCACACGCTCGATGCCGAGCGCGGCGAACACCTCGCGCAGTTCGGAAAACCACGCGCGGCGGAACGCGAATCGCGGATCCCGGATGCCGCGCGCGGCATCTTCGGCGGCAGGATCGCGATCCAGCGCGACGAGGCGTCCCCTCGTGCCGAGCCGGGCGAGGATCGCGCGGCTGTGGCCGCCGCGACCAAACGTGGCGTCGATGTAGATGCCGTCCGGCACGACGGCCAGCGCCGCGACGGCTTCTTCGAGCAGGACGGGAACATGACCCGCATCGGGCATCAGAGCGAGAAGCCGTCGAGCTCGGGCGGAAGGCCGCCGGCCGGGAACGTGATCGTGCGGGCCGTCTGCTCGAGCCACTTGACCTCGTCCCACAACTCGAACTTGTTGCCTTGCCCGACAAGAACGACGCGGTGATCGAGACCCGCGTACTGGCGCAGCGCCGGCGGGACGAGGATGCGGCCGGCGCCGTCGATGTCGACGTCGTCGGCGTGCCCGACAAGTAGCCGCTGCAAGCCGCGGATTTCGGCGTTGAACGACGACAGCGCCATGAGGCGCGCCTGAATGGGCTCCCATGCGGCGCGCGTGTAGAGAAGCAGACACCGGATGGGGTCACCGGTGAGGACCAATGCGCCGGGCGGCGTGGTATCGGGCTGCGCCAGCGCGACGCGGTGTTTCGCGGGAATCGCCAGCCGGCCCTTCGCGTCGAGCGCGAGATGCGTGACGCCCCGGAAGACCGCGCCCCCACCCCTGCCCTCGTCCAATGCCGCCGCCCCCTGCGCCACCGTGTCTCCCCTCAGCGTCTGGATTGAAGTGAGTCCTCATTTACCGCCCGGTGGCCGTTATCGTCCGCCGCAGTCAGAGTCCCACTTCAACCCACTTTTCACCACCTGCTGTCACTATAAGGGAACAAAAGTGGACCGGTCAATTGTTTTTCGGTTTGTGAACAATGACTTAGCGCGTTTGTTGCATAAAGTTACTTCTTCTAAATTAAACAATCACTTATAGCAAAGAGCGCATGTAACTTCGGAGGAACGATGCCCCTGCAGGACCCTAGACAGAACGATCGTTCGAAAGACTCGGAAAAGCTGACTTCCGCATGAATTTCCGGCGACATCCGCGAAAAATTCCGTCCGCGTGAGCGCCCGATTTGCACCGGAATCACGCCGATCGGCGATCCGGACGGGTTCCTGCGGATGCCGCGACGCTTCATGCCAACGGAATGACGACCACGCACCGCCTGCCGGCGACACGATTGCTTACAAACCCTTACAGCGTGGTTGCCGCTGCGCTGCCTACTCTTCGCTCATGCGTGAACGGACTGCGGAGCCCGATGCCGCGGCGTTCCCGGGGAAACCAGCGGTGCTGACCTTCGGCACGCGCGGCAACGAGGAGGAAAACGATGCGAGCACCGGCTTTCGTACGCACGCGACGTGCGCTAGCGCTGACCTTCGCCGCAATCGCCGCCTGCGCACCCGGCCTCGCGCGCGCCGCGGAACCGACGGCGACCGTCGTCGAGTACTACAGCGCGAAACTCAATCACTACTTCGTCACCGCCGAGCCGGCAGAGGCCGCGATGCTCGACGCCGGCGTCGTCGTTCCCGGATGGGAACGCACCGGGGTCGAGTTCAAAGCGTGGGCAAACGCCGCCGATGCCGCCGACGCCCTTCCGGTCTGCCGTTTCTTCGGTACGCCAGGCAAAGGACCGAACTCGCATTTCTATACGACCAATCCCGACGAATGCGCGCTCGTCAGGCAGAACCCGGGATGGACGTTCGAAAGCATCGCGTTCTACATCAACGTGCCGGACGCGGCCGCACGCTGCGCGACGGGGACGCCGGTCTACCGCAGCTTCTACCCTGGCGCCGCGGTCAGCGAATCGAACCACCGTTTCCTCGTCGACCTCACGATGCACGAGAAGATGGCGGCGAATTCGATACTCGAAGGCGTCGTGATGTGCTCGCCGCTGTCGGCAGGCGAGATCAAGGCCGACCTCACGCGCCTGGCCGAGCAGGCGACGTTCGGGACCAACGATGCCCTGGTGATCCATATGGCCACGCTCGGCGTCGCCGGGTGGCTCGACGAACAGTTCACCGCGCCCGCGACGCAGTACGCCGCGTTCAAGTACGTGCCCGCCGGACAGGCGCAGACGTTCTGCCCGACCGACCCGGATCCCGATTGTTTCCGCGACTACTACACGCTCTTCGGCGTGCAGAACGAGTTCTTCAGGAACGCGCTAGCCGGCGGCGACCAGTTGCGGCAGCGCGTCGCGTTCGCGCTGTCGCAGATCATGGTCACGTCCGGCACCGAGATTCCCTTTGCCTATGGAATGGCGAGGTACCAGCAGATCTTCCTCGACGGCGCGTTCGGCAACTTCGAGGACCTGCTGGCGCGGGTCACTCTTTCGTCGGTGATGGGGGACTACCTCAACATGGTCAACAACGACAAGCCCGCGGGAGAAGTTGCGCCCAACGAAAATTACGCGCGCGAGTTGATGCAGCTCTTCTCCATCGGCGTCTGGGAATTGAAAGCGGACGGAACGCGGCTCACCGACGCAACCGGCGCCGCCATCGCGACCTACGACCAGGACGCGATCGAGGGTTTCGCGCACGTGTTCACCGGCTGGACCTATCCGCTGCTGCCGGGTATCTCCCAGCGCGTGCACAACCCAAAGAATTTCCTCGGCGACATGGTCGCCGTCGCAGCGAATCACGACACCGCGGCGAAAGGCCCGCTGCTCGATGGCGTGACGTTGCCCGCGGCCCAGCCAATGCAGACCGATCTCGCCGCCGCACTCCACAATGTCTTCATGCACCCGAACGTCGGGCCGTTCATCGGCCGCCAGCTGATCCAGAAGCTCGTCACCGGCGACCCGTCATCGCAATACGTCGCACGGGTCGCCGCAGGGTTCGCCGACAACGGTCAGGGCGTGCGTGGCGATCTGAAGGAGGTCATCGCGGCAGTATTGACGGACCCCGAGGCGCGGGGCCCAGTCAAGCTCGATCCGGGTTACGGCAAGCTGCGCGAGCCGGTGCTGTACATGACCGGCCTCTCGCGCGCGCTCGACGCGCAGTCCGACGGCGTCTTCTTCGGCCAGCAGAGCGGCGCGCTGGGTCAGCCGCTGTTCTATCCGTCATCGGTGTTCAACTACTACCCGCCGACGTACGTCGTTCCCGGAACGACCCGCATCGGGCCCGAATTCGCAATCCAGAATTCCAGCACGGCGATCAACCGGACCAACTTCGCGAATACGCTGACCTTCGGCAGCATCGGGCCGGTCGCGACTCTGCCCGGGGCAATCGGCACGGTGCCGGACTGGTCCGCGCTGCAGGCCGTCTCCGTCGATGCCAACGCGCTGCTCGACAAACTGGACACACTGCTGATGCATGGCACGATGGGTGCTCCGATGCGCGCGGCGATCCTGCCCGCGATCAACGCGATTCCCGCGAACGATCCGCTGGGACGGGCCAAGGCCGCGTTCTATCTTGTCGCAACCTCGGCTCAATTTCAGGTGGAGCGCTGACATGACGACGCCACTCGTACGTTCCCGCCGCGCGTTCCTGCGCAACGCGGCCGCGTTGTCGACGCTGGGCCTCACCTCGCGCCTCGACCTCGTGAACCTCGTCGCGTCCGCCAGCGCGCAGCCGGCCCCCGGCGGCGACTTCAAGGCGCTCGTCTGCGTGTTCTTGTTCGGCGGCAACGACGGCAACAACACGGTGATCCCGTTCGATTCGGCCGGGTACGGGCAATACGCCGCGGTGCGCACGGCGGCTTCCGGAATCCAGCTCGCGCAGTCTTCGCTGCTCCCGATTCAGCCCGCCAATACGGGGACGCCGTACGGGCTGCATCCGGCGCTAACCCAACTGCAAACACTATTTGCGCAGAAGAAACTCGCACTCCTCGCCAACGTCGGCACGCTGCTGGCGCCGACGACGCAGGCGCAATACAACGCGGGTGCGCGTCCGCTGTCGCTGTATTCGCATTCCGATCAGCAGGCGCAGTGGCAGAGCTCGGTCTCCGACACCGCCGCCGGCACAGGCTGGGGCGGCCGCCTCGCCGACCAGGTTTCGGCGTACAACGCAGCCGGCAGCTTCCCGGTCGTGACGTCGCTCGACGGCACCGTGCTGTTCACGGCCGGTTCGCACACGGTACCGCTGACGATCCCGGTGACCGGCTCGTTCGCGCTCGCCGGCTACGGCGGCGGCGCAGCGGCCAACGCGCGTCTCGCCGCATTGCACCAGTTGCAGGCGCAGTCGTCGACGAACACCTTCGTCCAGAATGCCAACGCCATCGGCACGCAGGCGCTCGAGCTGTCGGCGACCGTCAACCCGATCCTGGCCAATACCGCCTCATCGATCGCTCCGTTGTTCGCCGGCCTGACGACGAACACCGCGAAACAGCTCTACCAGGTCGCGAAGATGATCGAAGCGCGCGCGATCACGGGCGCGCAACGGCAGATCTTCTTCGTGCAGCTCGGCAGCTTCGACACCCACAACGACCAGGTGAACCGGCAACAGAATCTGTTCGCCGAACTGGACCCGGCGCTGAAGGCGTTCTACGACGCGACCGTCGCCTTGGGCGTGGCGAGCCAGGTGACGACGTTCACGCTGTCCGATTTCGGACGCACGCTGCAGCCGGCCTCAGGCGGCGGCACCGACCATGCCTGGGGCAGCCACCATTTCATCCTCGGCGACGCGGTCAATGGCGGCAAGCTCTACGGCCAGTTTCCGCAGCTGGTGCTCGGCGGCCCCAACGATGCGGAGAACGAAGGACGCTGGATACCGACGACGGCGGTCGATCAGTACGGCGCGACGCTGGCACGGTGGTTCGGCGTGGCAAGTTCCGATCTGGCCGCCGTGTTTCCCAATCTCTCGCGGTTTCCGACCCCCGATGTCGGTTTCATGACCTGACGCCACGCAACCCTTCGCACCGCGGCGACGCCGGCGCGCTCGGTCTCCTCGAGCGCGCTGGCGTCGCTTCGGGCGTGGCCGGTTCGATCGGGTACACTCGTCCGGACCGCAACCGCTGGACTTGGGGAACGCTGGCGTTTTCGCGCGGTCGGAGCGACGACCGGCATCCCGGCCTCCCGGCGCGGTTGCGCGCCCGGCGGCGCAGCGGAACCCGCCTGAGCCGCCATCCCGCCATCCGCCGTGTCGTTCATCGCCCGCGATCGGTCTTGCGCTGGCGCTTCGGATCTGGCGACGCGATGCGTGCGCCTGCATTCGACATTGCGATCGCAGCGGTCGGCGTGGCGTGCGCGACGGCAACGGCCCGGCGCAATGGCCGAAATCGACCATCGACGATAATCGAATCCGTGTCCCACGCTACGACCTTCCCCCACCCCCCGATCCGCCGCCTGCTCGCACTGATTTCGGCGACCGCGCTCGCGTTCGGCGCCAGCGCCGCGACGGCTGCGCAAGCGCAGCCCGGTCACGTTTCCTACCGCGTCGTCATCGACGCGCCGTCGCCGCTGGCGAGCACGCTCGAGCAGGGCCTCGACCTCGTTCGCTGGCAGGGCTTCGACGACATGACCGAGGACTTGCTCGACCGCCTGGCGCAGGAAGCGATCGGTCAGACGAAAGAGGTCGCCGCCACCGAAGGTTACTTTTCGGCGAGCGTCGACATTGCCGTGCAACGCGGTGCGGCGCCCGGCGTGCCGCTGATTCTCAGGCTCACGGTGCGTCCCGGCCAGCCGACGCGGATCACGCGCGTCAACGTTCGCGTCACGGGAAAAGCGACGACCGACGTGCCCGACGGCACCGCGGCGATCGCCAAGGCACAGCGCGAATGGCTGTTGCCGGCAGGCGCTGCGTTCCGGCAGTCCGCATGGGATGCCGCCAAGCGCAAGGCTGTCGCCACGATCGCGGCGAGCCCGTACGCCGCCGCCGCGATCGAGAAAAGCGAGGCGCGCATCGACCCCGATACGCACAGCGCCGAACTCGACGTCGCCATCGCCAGCGGCGAGCCGTTCCGGTTCGGCGGTGTCGACATCCAAGGTCTGCGCCGCTATGACCTTTCGGTGGTCCGCAATTTCAGCACGATCCGCGCCGGCGAGCGCTACTCGGAGGCGCGGCTGGAGCAGTTCATCCGCCGCCTGAACACGTCGGGCTACTTTTCCAGCGTGCAGGCGCGGATCGAGCCGGACCCCGCGCGCGCGGGCGACTCGACGATCGACGTGCGCGTCATCGAGGCGCCGCCGAAGCGGCTGGAAGGCGGCCTCGGGTTCTCGACCGACACCCGGGTGCGCGGCAACCTCCGCTACTCCGACGTCGACGTGGACCACCGCGCGTCGCAGTTCTTCGTCGAGGCGCGGGCTGACAGCAAGATCCAGAACCTCTCGGCACGCATCGTGCGCCCGCCGAACGAGGGCGGCTGGCTCGACACGTTCGGCGCGCAGATGGAGCGAACAGACATCGCCGGGCTCACGACGAAGGCGATTTCGGTCGGTGTCCGCCGGCGCTCGCTGGAGGAGCGCGACCTCGCCGCCTACGCCGCGACCTACTACGACGACGAACAACGGCCCGCGGGGTCCGCACGGCAACATGCCCATGCAAGCTACGTCGAGTACGGGCGCACCTGGCGCAACGTCGACGGACTGCTGGCGCCGACCCGCGGCTGGGCGCTGGAGACGATGCTGGGCGCCGGTCCGCCGGTGGTTTCGACACGCGCATTCGGCCGCGCCATCGTCAAATTCGCGGCGTGGTATCCGCTTGGCCGCGCGGATTCGCTGGAGTTCCGCGCGGAAGCCGGCGGTGTGCTGGCGAACTCGCGCGACGGCATCCCGTCGGCGCTGCTGTTCCGGACCGGCGGCGACACGTCGGTCCGCGGTTACGCATTCGAGAGCCTCGGCGTGCAGCAGGGCGACGCAATCGTCGGCGGACGTTACTACGCGCTCGCCAGCGTCGAGGCCGCGCACTACTTCACGCCGGTCTGGGGCATCGCCGCGTTCGTCGACGCCGGCAACGCCGGCGACGACCTGCGCTTATTCCGCGCCGTGTACGGATACGGCACGGGTCTTCGCGTGAGGAGCCCGATCGGGCCCGTGCGCGTCGACGTCGCCTATGGGCAGGCGACGCAACAAGTGCGCTTCCACATGTCGGTCGGCGTGTCGTTCTGATCGGTTGACGATGAAATCCTCCTCCGCATCCGGCGCCTCCGACGCCACTGCCGCACCGCCGCCGCGCCGTCGCCGCTGGTGGCGCGTACTCGCCGCGTTCGTCATTGCCATCGCGTTGTCGATTGCCGCAGGCGTCACGTGGCTGGGCAGCCGGTCGGCCCTCGACTTCGCGATCCGCCAACTCCAGGTGCGCCTCGGGGATCGTCTGGTCATCGAAGGCGCATCGGGCGCGCTGACCTCCACGCTTCGTGCCCGTAGCATCCGCTACTCGACGCCCGACCTCACAGTGACCGCTGACGACGTGGCCGTCACCTGGTCCCCGATGGACCTGTGGTCGAACCGGCTCCGCATCGACGGACTGGGCGCGCAGCGCGTGATGATCGAGATCACGTCGAAAAACGTGGCGACCGGGATGCCCGAATCGCTCGCGCTGCCGGTCGAATTTGCGATTGCACACGCCGGCATCGCGCATCTCGAGTTGCGCAACGGCGCGACGACACGCGCGTTCGACGGCATCGCGTTCGCGTATGCCGGCGGACCGTCTGTCCACGCGTTGTCCGACGTCGCGCTCGCCTTCGATGCCGGCCGGATCAAAGGGGAAATCACGCTGGCGGCGACGGCGCCGTTCAGCGCCCGCGGCGCATTCGCTCTGGAGGGCGCCGGGCCGCTCGCGCGCGTCAGCGCAAAAGTCGACGTCGGCGGCAGCCTCGCGGCACTCGACGTCAAGGCAGCGCTGCGCTTCGGCGAGACGAC
>JAAFGU010000101.1 GCA_010365205.1 Aromatoleum sp.
CCGCGGGCCGCGCGACACCGCGACGCTCGTCGGGCTCCGCGCCCCGGTTGCGGCGGCGAGTCCCGGGTTCTTCGGCGAAGCTTGCGGCTGTCGCGCCACGCGGCGCGCCACGGTTCTTGCGCGCTGTCGGTTTCGCCGTTCCCGCGCGAGGCGTCCGTTTTGCGCCGGTGGTGACCATCGTACGCGCGTTGCCCCTGGGTTTCTTTCCCGCCGTCTTCGGGGGCGTCCTCGGCGCCTTGGCGCGGGTTCGCGCCGGCGTTGTCGCTACCTGCACGGGTTCCGGTGCAGGCGCTTGCCGCCACAGGACCAGCAGCTTGCCGATGTGCTGTACGGGCGCCGCGTCGAGTTGCGTGCAGATGCGCGCGAGCATTCCCTCGCGGTCGTCGCGCGTGTCGCTGAATACCCGAATCTTGATCAGTTCGTGCGCCAGCAGCGCCACATCGATTTCATGCAGCACGGCCGGCGTGAGGCCGTGCTGGCCGATCGCGACGAATGGGTGGAGCGCATGGGCCTTGGCGCGCAGCGCCCGGCGTTGGGAGGGAGGCAAAGTCTTCATGCGCACAGTTTACCGTGCGCCGGCGGCCGGCGGCCCGCGGCGGCGGCGGCATGCGATCCGGGAAACCGGTTACCATCGTGTCCCTGCGCGGAGATCCGCCGCGCCGGCCGGAGCGGCGCCTCCGGCGCGATCCGGTCCGCGACTTTCCTGACCCCCTCGTAGGCATGGCCCTTCAGAGCAAAAAAAAGAACAAGTTCGTCAAGGCGTGGATGCAGGAACACGTCAACGACCACTGGGTGAAGGAGGCGACCCGGCTGGGCTATCGCTCGCGCGCCGCGTTCAAGCTGCTCGAACTCGCCGACAAGGACAAGCTGTTGCGGCCGGGGATGAGCGTCGTGGATCTGGGCTCGTCGCCGGGCAGCTGGTCCCAGGTCCTGCACGAAAAGCTCGGTCCGCGCGCGCGCATCGTCGCCATCGACCTGTTGCCGATGGAGCCGGTACGCGGTGTGCGGTTCATCCTGGGCGATTTTCGCCAGGACGAGGGGCTCCTTGCCGTCGAGGCGGCGCTCGAAGGCCGGAAAGTCGACCTTGTTGTCTCGGATCTCGCCCCCAATCTATCTGGCGTGGAATCGGCGGATCAGGCACGGTCCGTTCATCTGGGCGAATTGGCGCTCGAGTTTTCGCGCAAATGGTTGCAACCCGGCGGCGATCTCGTCGTCAAAGCTTTTCAGGGTGAGGGGTTTCAGGAATTCCAGCGTGCGATGCAGGGCCATTTCGACAAGGTTTATGCGCGCAAACCCAAGGCATCGCGGGACCGCAGCCGCGAGGTCTACCTCGTCGCGAAGGGGCTGCGGTCGCAGTCTGTGCAAATCGCGGAAATCGCCGGATAAGCGGCAATCGGTGCCGTCTGTCGCCGAAAGGAGACGGTTTCCGCGTGTCGCGCTGGCTGCCCCTGGAGTGCGGGGCTACAATACACAGTTCGGCGTCTCCGCTGGGCGACGCCGGAGGCAGATGTCGAAAGAAAAGTAACCGGACATGTAACCGGGCGGGCGGTGGCCCGGATGAATCCACCGCAAGGAGCGACGTTTTGAACAATCTGCTCAAGAACATCGGAATCTGGCTCGTGATCGGCCTGGTCGTGCTCACGGTCGTCAAACAATTCGACGCGCGAACGACGACCAAGGAATCCGTCCCGTATTCGGAGTTCATGGACAAGGCCAAGGCCGGCGGCGTCGAATCGGCGTCGGTCGAAGGTCGGACCATCAAGTGGGTGGGCGCCGACAAGAAGAAATATCTTACGTACAGCCCGGGCGACATCTGGATGGTCGGCGATCTGGTCAAGTTCGGCGTCAAGGTCGAAGCCAAGCCGGAAGAAGAGCAGAGCTTCCTCGCGCAAATCTTCATCTCGTGGTTCCCGATGCTGCTGCTGATCGGCGTCTGGATCTTCTTCATGCGCCAGATGCAGGGCGGCGGTCGCGGCGGCGCGTTCAGCTTCGGCAAGAGCAAGGCGAAGATGCTCGACGAGTCCAACAACACGGTCACCTTCGCCGACGTCGCCGGTTGCGACGAGGCGAAGGAAGAAGTCAGCGAGCTGGTCGAGTTCCTGCGCGACCCGTCGAAGTTCCAGAAGCTGGGCGGGCGCATCCCGCGCGGCGTGCTGCTGATTGGCAGTCCCGGCACCGGCAAGACGCTGCTCGCCAGGGCGATCGCGGGCGAGGCGAAGGTTCCGTTCTTCTCGATTTCCGGCTCGGACTTCGTCGAGATGTTCGTCGGCGTCGGCGCCGCGCGTGTGCGCGACATGTTCGAGCAGGCGAAGAAGAATGCGCCCTGCATCGTGTTCATCGACGAAATCGACGCGGTCGGCCGCCAGCGCGGAGCAGGCCTCGGCGGCGGCAACGACGAACGCGAGCAGACGCTGAACCAGCTGCTGGTCGAGATGGACGGATTCGAGGGCAACGCCGGCGTGATCGTGATCGCCGCGACCAACCGGCCCGACGTACTCGACCCGGCGCTGATGCGGCCGGGCCGCTTCGACCGGCAGGTCGTGGTGCCGCTGCCCGACATCCGCGGCCGCGAGCAGATCCTGCTGGTCCACATGCGCAAGGTGCCGATGGCCGTCGACGTCAAGGCCGAGATCATCGCCCGCGGCACGCCCGGAATGTCCGGCGCCGATCTCGCCAACCTGGTCAACGAGGCGGCGCTGTTCGCCGCGCGCCGCAATAAGCGGCTCGTCGACATGGACGACTTCGAAATGGCGAAGGACAAGATCATCATGGGCGCCGAGCGCCGTTCGATCGTGATGCCGGAAGAGGAACGCCGCAACACGGCGTATCACGAGTCCGGCCACGCGATCGTCGCGCGGCTGCTGCCGAAGACCGATCCGGTGCACAAGGTCACGATCATCCCGCGCGGCCGTGCACTGGGCGTGACGATGCAGCTGCCGGTGGCCGACCGCTACAGCATGGACCGCAACCACATGCTGAACGTGGTCGCGGTGCTCTTTGGTGGCCGGATCGCCGAAGAGCTCTTCATGAATCAGATGACCACCGGCGCATCGAACGATTTCGAGCGGGCGACCGAGATCGCCCGCAACATGGTCACGCGCTACGGGATGTCCGACCTGCTGGGTCCGATGGTTTATGGCGAGAACGAAGGCGAAGTCTTCCTCGGGCGTTCGATCACGACGCACAAGAACGTGTCGGAAGACACGATGCGCAAAGTCGACAGCGAAATGCGCAAGATCATCGACGAGCAGTACGCGGTCGCGCGCCGGCTCCTCGAGGGCAACCGGGACAAGGTCGAGGCAATGGCGAAAGCGCTGCTCGAACTGGAGACCATCGACGCCGACCAGATCGACGACATCATGGCCGGCAAGCCGCCGCGGCCGCCGAAACCGATTCAGGCGAGTCCAGGACCGGCGACCCCGGGTCCGTCCGCAGGGCCCGGTGTGGCGCCTTCGGCCAATCCTGCCTGACGCCACGCGATGCCGCGGCAAGGGCGTGCTGCATTCCGGCGCGCCCTTTTTGTTTTTCGCGCCGACCGATTCCCGCCGGAACTCGCATGACCGCGCCGATATTCCGTTGCGGCCGCTTCACGTTCGACCTGTCGCGGACGATCGTGATGGGTGTCGTCAACGTGACGCCGGATTCATTCTCCGACGGCGGGTCGCACTTCGATGCCGCGCGCGCGATCGCGCACGCGCGTCAGTGCGTCGCGGATGGCGCGGCGATCGTGGACATTGGCGGCGAGTCGACGCGGCCCGGCGCGGCCGAGGTGCCGGACGCGGACGAGCTGGCGCGCATTCTCCCGGTCGTCGAGTCGCTGACCGCCGCCGGCATTCCGGTTTCTGTCGACACGAGGAAGCCCGCCGTGATGCGCGCGGCGATCGCCGCCGGCGCGGCGATGATCAACGATGTGGCGGCACTGACCGCGCCGGGCGCGATCGAGGTCTGCGCCTCGGCCGGCGTTGGCATCTGCCTGATGCATATGCGCGGTGAGCCGCGAACGATGCAGCAGACGCCCGTCTACGACGACGTCGTCGGCGAGGTCCGGGCTTTTCTCGTGGATCGCGCCCGCGCCTGCGAAGCCGCCGGTATCGAGCGCAACCGCCTCGCGATCGACCCGGGCTTTGGTTTCGGCAAGACGCCGGCGCATAATCTCTCGCTGCTGCGCAAGCTCGAGACGCTCGTGGCAACCGGTTATCCGGTGCTGGTGGGGCTGTCGCGCAAGTCGACGCTTGGTCTCATCACGGGCCGCCCCGTCGGTGAACGGCTGGCGGCAAGCGTGGCGGCGGCGCTGGTCGCAGTGGCCGGCGGCGCCGCGATCGTCCGTGTCCACGATGTGCGCGAGACCGTCGACGCGTTGAAGGTATGGCAAGCGGTGAAAGGCGACCTGGATCGACGATGAGCATGCAACGCCGCTATTTCGGCACCGACGGCATTCGCGGCCGCGTCGGTGAATTGCCGATCACGCCGGAACTGGTTCTGAAGCTCGGTTGGGCCGCCGGCCGCGTGCTCGCTGCCGACACGGGCGGTGCCGGCGGACGCCCCGCGGTGCTGATCGGCAAGGACACGCGAATCTCCGGCTACCTTCTCGAGGCGGCGCTCGAGGCCGGGCTGTCCGCGGCCGGCGTCGACGTCTATCTTTCCGGACCGCTGCCCACACCCGGGGTCGCCTACCTGACGCGGGCGTTGCGCCTGTCGGCCGGCATCGTGATCAGCGCCTCGCACAATCCGTACGACGACAACGGCATCAAGTTCTTTTCGGGCGGCGGGGCCAAGCTGGCCGATGGCGTCGAGCACGCGATCGAACAGGAGATGGCGGCGCCGCTCGCGTGCGTGCCGTCGGCGAAGCTCGGCAAGGCGCGTCGCGTGGACGACGCCGCGGGCCGCTACATCGAGTTCTGCAAGAGCACGTTTCCGACCGAACTCGACCTCAAGGGCTGGCGCATCGTCGTCGACTGCGCGCATGGCGCGGGATACCACGTCGCCCCGCCCGTGTTTCACGAACTGGGCGCGGAAGTCATCGCGGTCGGCAACGAACCCAACGGGACGAACATCAATGACGGCGTCGGCGCAACGCACCCCGCGCATCTCACGCGCGCCGTCATCGAACATCGGGCGGACCTCGGCATCGCGCTCGACGGCGACGGCGACCGGCTGCTGATGGTCGACCGCGAAGGCCGCGCCTACAACGGCGACCAGTTGCTGTACGTAATCGCCCTCGATTACCGCCGTCGAGGCGCGCTGACCGGCGGCGTCGTGGGCACGCTGATGAGCAATCTCGGGTTCGAGCAGGCGCTTGCGCGCGAGGGCATCCCGCTCGAGCGGGCTGCCGTCGGCGATCGCTACGTGCTGGAACGGCTGAACGAAAAAGGCTGGCAGCTGGGCGGCGAGAACTCGGGCCATCTGTTGTGCCTCGACCGGCACACCACCGGCGATGCGATCGTCGCGGCGCTCGCCGTGCTGCGCGCGCTGATCGAGCAGAAGGTGACGCTGGCCGACGCGGCGGCGGGCGTCACGATGTTTCCGCAGCGGCTCATCAATGTGCCGATCCGCCGCGGCTACGACTGGAAAGGCAGCGCGGCGATTACGACGGCGCAGGCGAACACGGTTGCCGCGCTGGGCAGCGCGGGCCGCGTGGTCCTGCGCCCGTCCGGCACCGAGCCGGTTTTGCGGGTGATGGTCGAGGCGCGTGACAAGGCGATCGCCGATACGCAGGCGCAGGCACTCGCCCAGGTGATCGCTCATGCCGCGGGCGCGCCGCTGTAGCGCTCACGTCGCGGCGCATCGGACGCCGCTGCGTCACCGAAGCAGCGGGCGCAACAAGCCCCTCAGCATCCCCTTACGAGCGCGTCGACGCGCGTCGCTATAATGTCAGCATGGTAGCGGTACTGCACGCCGCGCCCGAATCCAGCGGCCCGCAAGCCGTCGCGGCGTGGCTCGAGACGCTGCGCGGCACCTATCCCGGCTCCGACCTCGACGCGATCGAGGCTGCCTTCGCGTATGCGCGCGTCCGATGCGGCGACAGGCGCGGCCGGGACGGCGAACCGCTGATCGACCGCGCGGCCGGCACCGCGACGATTCTCGCCGGCCTCAAGCTCGATGCCGACACGGTGCGCGCGGCGCTGCTGCTCGGTCTGCCGGCCGCCCACGCGTTCGACGCCCTGGACGTCACGTCCAATTTTGGCGCCGACGTCGCGACCATCGTCGCCGGCGTCGCGCGGATGGACGAGATTCGCGCGCTGCCCGATTCGGGCAACCCCGAGGAG
Organism: Aromatoleum sp.; assembly: GCA_010365205.1. Classification (GTDB taxonomy): domain Bacteria; phylum Pseudomonadota; class Gammaproteobacteria; order Burkholderiales; family Casimicrobiaceae; genus CAIWHR01. The sequence goes on from JAAFGU010000101.1 coordinate 6,267, forward strand.
CGTGCGGCGCAGGCCGAGCGGCTGCGCAAGATGCTGCTGGCGATGGTCGAGGACATCCGCGTTGTCCTCATCAAATTGGCCGAGCGCACGCAGGCGTTGCGTCACCTGATGAACGGCGGAGCCGAGATTGCCGATGTCCGGCGGCGAACGGCGCGCGAGGTGCTCGACTTGTTTGCGCCATTGGCGAACCGGCTGGGGATCTGGCAATTGAAATGGGAGCTCGAGGACCTGAGCCTGCGCGCGCTGGAGCCCGAGACGTACAAGGCGATCGCCAGGATGCTCGACGAGCGCCGGATCGACCGTCAGCGCTACATCGAGGACGTGATCGGGCTGCTGCAGCGCGAGCTCGCCGCCGCGGGCATCAAGAGCGAGGTGAGCGGCAGGCCGAAGCACATCTACAGCATCTGGAACAAGATGCGGCGCAAGCAGTCCGGCATCGAAACCCTCTACGACATCCGCGCCGTCCGCGTGCTGGTCGACGACGTGAAGGACTGTTACGCGGCGCTCGGCATCGTCCACCACCTGTGGACGCCGCTGCCGCGCGAGTTCGACGACTACATCGCGAAGCCGAAGGCGAACAACTACCGTTCGCTGCACACGGCGGTGATCGGGCCCGAGGACAAGCCGCTCGAGGTGCAGATCCGCACGTTCGAGATGCACCAGCACTCGGAGTACGGCGTCGCCGCGCACTGGCGCTACAAGGAAGGTGCCACCGACGGCAAGACGCGCGGCGTCCGGCGCGACCCGGGTTTCGACGACCGCATCGCCTGGCTGCGGCAGGTGCTGGATTGGAAGGACGCCGTCGCCGACAGTTCGGAGTGGCTGGCCGCGTTCAAGAGCAGCCTGTTCGCGGATACGATCTTCGTGCTGACGCCGCAGGGCAAGGTCGTCGACCTTCCACTGGGGGCGACGCCGGTCGACTTTGCGTACGCGGTCCACACGAACCTCGGCCATCGCTGCCGAGGCGCACGCGTCGACGGCGCGATGGTGCCGTTGAACACGCCGCTCAGGAACGGCCAGCAGGTCGAGGTCATCACCGCCAAACAAAGGGGAGCCGCGGCCGGACCCTCGCGCGACTGGCTCAACCCCGAACTCGGATACGTGCACGGCCACCGGGCAAGGGCCAAGGTGCGGCAATGGTTCAAGGCGCTGCAACTCGAACAGACGCTGGCGAACGGCCGTGCCGTGGTCGAGCGCGAGTTGCAGCGGGCCGGTGCGACGGCGGTCAATCTCGACGCAGTCGCCGCCAAGGCCGGTTTCGGCAAGGCCGAAGACCTGTACGCGGCGATTGGCCGCGACGAACTGAACACGCGCCAGATTCAGACGGCGATCAGGGCGGTGATCCAGCCGGACGCACCGGCGGAGGCGGACAGCGAATCCGTCGTCGACGTGCGCCAGAGCAAGGCCGGCGGCGCCGGCAGCGGCATTCTCGTCGTCGGCGTCGACCGGCTGATGACCAACCTCGCGCGCTGCTGCAAGCCGGCGCCGCCGGATCCGATCATCGGCTTCGTCACGCGCGGCAAGGGCGTGTCGATCCACCGCCAGAGCTGCGCGAGCATGGCGCGGATGCGCGCCCGCGAGCCGGAACGCCTGATCGGCGCAGACTGGGGTGCGCCGCGCGACGAAGTTTTCCCCGTCGACGTCGTGCTCGAGGCGATGGACCGGCAGGGATTGCTGCGCGACATCACCGAGGTGTTTTCCCGCGAACGGATCAACGTCACCGCGGCAAATACGCTGACGCGCAACATGCAGTCGCGGATGGCGTTCACGCTGGAAGTGAAGAGCCTCGGCGCGCTGAACCGCGCACTGGCGCTGGTCAGCGACGTGCGCGGCGTGGTGTCGGCGGCACGGCGATGAGCGCGACCTTCGCCGCTTCCTGACCGGTCGACGGCGTTCGTCGCCTTCGTTGCTGGCGACGGTCGTCGGCGCGAGTCTAAAGCGCGGCGAGCGTCAGCGCGAGTCCGAGCCTCTTCCAATGGCATGTGAGCCTGAAGGGGCTATCGTGATTCCAATGGGAAATGAGCCTGAAGGAGCGGCTTGGGATCGATCATCACTGC